>JBLHWU010000012.1:0-44741 GCA_047629355.1 Saprospiraceae bacterium
CCTTTTCCCTTCTAAAAAACACAAAAAATAGTTCCGTAACGAAGGCTATGCAACGATTTTTTGAATTCTTTAAAAGAAAAAATTACGGCGCATTATGGTCCAACTTATTAAATCGTTTTTACTAAGGTATTTATAAAATGGTTAATTAATTAGGCGTTATTTTTTTTACACAAAAAATCATTTGAAAACTCAGAATTAAACGTGAAATATTTTATCATTATATGGTTTTCGATACTAGGTATTTCCAGTATTTCTTTTGCGCAAACGACGCAAAAAGCAAAGCCTGTGGAGCTTGAATTTATCCCACAAGGAGGGTTTTACGATAAAGATATTGCGGTTGAACTGTTCTTACCAAATGCCAAAATTTACTACACTACGGACGGGAGTAAACCCCGACCTTCCGCTTCTCGACGCTACAAAAAGCCTATATTTTTGGACTCTACCGCAGTCATTCGCGCCATTGCTTTTATTGATGGAAAAACGACGAATGCCTTTAGCCATACCTATTTTAGGAACGAACCAGAGTCCACAATTCCTGTCATTTCTTTGTCGATTGAAGCAAGTGCGCTTTTTGATTTGGAACATGGTCTGTTTATGAAAGGCAACAATGCGGTGGATAGTTTGTGGCGAAAACCGGGAGCTAATTTTTGGAGTAGAAGAGAGACATCCCTTAATGTTGAAATCTTTGAGCCAGACGGGAATTGTGTTTATCGCAGTCTTTCTGGGATGCGTGTTTTTGGTGGAATGAGTCGGTTGTTTCCACAAAAATCAATAGCGATTGTAGCGCGAAAACGATATGGGAAAAAACGCATCAAGCATAAGTTTTATGGCAAAGGGCATTTGAAAAAATTCAAGTATTTAGTGCTGCGAAATTCGGGAAGTGACTTTGGAAAAACCCATTTTCGGGATGCGCTAATGACGAGTTTGGTAGAAGACTGGGATTTGGAAAAGCAAGATTATCAACCTGCTCACACTTATATTAACGGTAAATATTGGGGGATTTACAACATACGAGAAAAAGTGAATCGGTATTTCGTAGCAGGTAAGCAGGAAGTGCATAAAGACAGCATTGATTTACTAGAGCATCATGGCATTCGGAAGCGTGGCAGTAAAAAACATTATACTCGATTGTTGAGGTTCTTGAAAAAAAATGACCTTACTGATGCAGCTAATTACACATGGATTGGTTCTCAAATGGAAATTGACAATTTTATTGATTTTCAAATAGCGCAAATTTATTTTGACAATCAAGATGCTGGTGGAAATATTAAATATTGGCGACCGCAGACCCCCGAAGGCAAATGGCGATGGATTTTATATGATACGGATTATGGCTTTGGTTTGCATCAAAAAAATGCTTTTAAAAATAATAGTTTGGCTTTTCATACGAATCCTGATGGGCCATTCTGGCCGAATCCTTCTTGGAGTACCTTGATTTTGAGAAAATTATTAACAAATGAAGAATTTCAGCATCAGTTTCTCAATCGCTTTGCGGACCGGTTGAATACGTCATTTGAAAGTATGACAGTTCTGCAAAAAATCGAAGAATTTTATTTGACTTTAAAACCTGAGATGAAGCGACATCATCAACGGTGGCGGTTACGGAGAACGACTTGGGAGAATGAGGTGAAGGTCTTACAGCAGTTTGCAGAGAATCGCCCCGAGTATGTTTGGACGCATTTAAATGACCAGTTTCAGCCAGGAGATTTGAAGGGTTTGAAATTGGAAATTTCGCACGGCGGGCATATTATTTTAAACAAAAATTTGCGCATTGACGGAGGTTTTGTAGGGCAATATTTTCAAAATATTCCAATTAAATTAGAAGCAGTGCCGCATTTGGGCTATCGTTTTTCGCATTGGGAAGGTATTGAAATAAATGGAGAAGCAAAGGAATTGACCTTGCAATTGAATAGCAATAAACAACTTTTTCGCGCCGTTTTTGAAAAATATGAGCATCCGTTGGCGGATAGAGTCATCATCAATGAAATTAGTTGCAACAATCAAGAGACGGGCGACTGGGTCGAAATTTATAATTATACAGATGAAAAAGTGAACTTGAATGGTTGGATGTTTACCGATACTAAAAATGAATTTTACTTTCCAAATGTCAACCTTAACGCGCAGGATTACCTGATTTTATGTGAAGATTCGGTTGCTTTTAAAAAAGCATTTCCAAAGGCGTATAATCTTGTCGGCAGCCTTGGTTTTGGTTTGAATAAACGGCACGAAACGCTGAAATTATTCGCACCCGGTGGCGCAGGTGTAGATAGCATAGCGTACGCGATAGAACCGATGGATTCAATTTTTACGCTTAACTTATTGCTACCGTGGTTTGATAATGGTGATTCTGAAAACTGGGAAGTCCTTCGAGGTTTCGGGACGCCCAACAGTGCCAATGCTTACTATGTGCAGAGCACCTTACAGGCGCGGCGAGATTTATGGATGCAGATGGGATTGGCGGCGGCGGTAGCGATTATTTGTATTATGTTATTGGTCCTGCGGAGTCGGAAGATGATTTAAGTTTTTTTAAAGTAATTAATCCTCAATTACAAAAACTCCAAAAATTGGTAACTACTCAGGTGGTTTTTAGTCTATTTGTAGTTAAAAGTAGTTAAAAGTAGTTAAAAGTAGTTAAAAGTAGTTAAAAGTAGTTAAAAGTAGTTAAAAGTAGTTAAAAGTAGTTAAAAGTAGTTAAAAGTAGTTAAAATAATGTCTTCTAAGTTACGGAAATGTTAAAACATGATTTTTTGTCAAAAAATTGAGAGAATCAGACAAATATCATTTTTAAACAAATCTATAAATAACTGATAATCAATAAATTAAAATACCTGAGCAGTTACAAAAATTGGATAATGGTCAGAAATCGCCACTTCAATTTTTTCATATTTCAACAGTTTAATGTTATCACTATAAAAAATATAGTCTAGTCGAAAATGCGGTAGTCCTCTTACATAAATTTGTCCCCATCCTGTCTGCATTTGCTTAAAACAATCTTTAAACTCGTTTTGAAGTAAGTCAATTAAGGCAGCTTATGATAAACTGTTGAAATCACCTGCGATAATCGTCGGATATGGACTTGCTTTTGCGTGCGCCAACAATATTTCAGCTTGCGATTGTCGCTCACAAAAGGTATCCAATAGCCCTATCGGATATCGGATACTTTTTACGGAATCTGTCAAAGAGCCATATTTTTTTTTAATAATTCAAGTTTTTTTGAACAAAAGTAAAGTTTATCAAGCGGCAGGAGAGAGGTCAATTGAAAAAAATATTAGAAAAATCACAGCAATAGGCAGCACATTTGCACTTTCAATCGTAATAATTACGGTTTAAAGAAATAGGCGTTAAAATTGAAAAGCAGCCTCTTATTTACTCTCACTGGGTTTTATTTAAAAACCAAAGGGGCTGCTTTGTTTCTTTTTAGATGCAAAATTCTGGGTTTGAGCACTACGTTACTTTCCGCTTTTTTTAAACTCACCTTATTTTTGTTGTTTCACTTAATTTATTCAAATCTAAAACTGTCGTTCCATTTTCCGGATAATACATTTTTTCAAAAGAAACATCCCATTCGACTTCTTCCCAAATATAGGAACTATTCGAATGCACAATTTGCGCGTACGTCTCATCATGTCCTTCGACCAAGACTAAAATTTCGATTTGCATTTTCTTACAATCCCGAGCTGTTTTGTTGTAAAGCGGACTGTTTTTGTTAATTGGATGCACCAAAGTCCAGTTAAGTGGAAATAAAAAGACAGTACTTCTTTCCAATTCCAAATTAGCAAAATGTCGCTTTTGAATGCCATCAACTTCTTCGTGCCAAGCCATCGTCAGGCGTGCATTGAGGTCAATTATTTTATTATCACGGCAGTTAACAATACGAACTTGTAGACTATTCAAATCCGATTCGTAAGGAGAAATAATTGCTTTTTCACTAAATGCAATACTTGATTTTGGACTTGAAAAACGAGCAAAAAGTAGTCCCGTAAACAAGGCAAAAGCCATCAAGCCAATTATTGCATCCATCGACGCTATAATATTAGCTGCGAGACCAGATGGACTCATTGCGCCATAACCAACAGTCGTAAAGGTTTGAACGCTAAAAAAGAAGGCGTGTAGAAAATTACCAACCATTCCGTGTTCCTCATGTACGCCCGAAATATTCTCAATGCCAATGCAAACAAATAACGCCGCAAAACCCGCATTTATCAAAATGTAGATGACTAAAATAAGACACAGAAATTTTGTCCACGACATTTCCACCAAATCCTGATATGGCGTCCATGCTTTGATACCCGTGCGCTCGACATTAAAACTGCCGTCTTGCCGAATTAGCCGCCCTTGTGTCGCGTCGATTTGGTTGCCGAAGCCCAAATCATCCCCCGCTTTAGGATGGCTATTAAATGGGTTGTGGAAGTTCATTTTGAAATGTTTTTGATAAAATTTGTTATATGTCAAATTCTTTAAAGATATTTAGGCTTTCAATGGTTGTAAGGACTCAAGTAACTCGGGTTTTCAATCCGAGCAGTTGTCTTTTCGGGTTTCTAACCCGAAGTTAGTCATCTCCCTAAGTATCAACTAAAAAACAGAATTATAGTTATTATATTGGTGGTTTGAAACCCTAATGATTACTTCTCGGATTGAAAATCTGAGTTACTGAAATTAGGGATTAATGGTTAATGTGAGGCGCGACCAAGTTTTGATTACGTAAATTTAGACAATGAATTTTTTAAAAAAATATTTATCGCTGATTTTTATTGGAGTTTTATTGTTTTCAATAGGTTGTGATGACGATTCACCGCCACCGCCGCCACTTGTGAAAGAAACACCGTTTTCCGTCCCTAAGTTTTCGAGTGATTCAACTTATCAATTTATTGAAAAACAGTTGAGTTTTGGCCCGCGTGTACCGAATACGAAAGCGCATCAGGCTTGTAAGAATTGGTTAGTCAATCAATTCAAAACATTCGATGCAACCGTAATTGAGCAAGATTTTACCGCAACAGCTTATAATGGAAAAGTGTTAAAAGGCACGAATATCATTGCGCAATACAATCCTGAGATGAAGAAGCGATTGGTTTTTGCAGCGCACTGGGATTCCCGGCATGTGGCGGATTCTCCAATTAATGAAGAGCGCAAAAAAGAGCCGATTTTAGCAGCAGATGATGGCGGTAGTGGAGTAGCGGTGTTATTAGAAATTGGTCGCGTTTTGCAAGCGAACGGTTTGAAGAATATGGGCGTTGATTTGATTCTTTTCGATGCCGAAGATTATGGTGATGACAACCGCGAGAATGCCAATATGGACTCATGGTGTTTGGGTTCACGCTATTGGTCAAAGAATTTACACGCAGAAAACTATCGTCCGAAATACGGCGTTTTATTAGATATGGTCGGTTCAAAAGGAGCGACTTTCCCCAAAGAAGTCAAGTCTATGCGCTACGCTCCTGCTGTTGTTGAAAAAATTTGGGGACTGGCACAAGCGAAAGGTTATGGCAATTATTTTACCAATAATCGACGCGAAGTAGGCATTGACGATCACGTTCCTGTGAATATCAACGCCAAGATTCCGATGATTGACATTATCAATATGTCGCAAGAAACGCAGACGGGTTTTGGGCTGCATTGGCATACGCATGATGACAATATGGAGGTGATTAGTAAAAGAACCTTAGATGTGGTCGGGAAAATGATGCTGGAAGTGATTTATCGAGAAGCAGCAGGAAAACTTTAAAAATGAAAGGTCAGAGGTCAGAACACTTCGTTGTCAGAAGTCAGAAAGACCGCTTTAGATTCTGACTTCTGGCAATAAAATGGTCTGACATCTGACCTCTAAAATAAAAAAATGGCAAACGAAAAATACATCAAAAATTACATTAGCGGGACGTTATTGCCTGCGGAGTCGGGGGAATATTTGGACAATTATAACCCTTCGACGGGTAAAGTTTATTCGCATATTCCTGATTCTGACGAACGAGATGTGCAGCGGGCGTATCAGGCGGCGGAGAAGGCATTTCTGAGTTGGTCGAAATGTGGGACGCAGAAGCGATTTCGGATTTTGAATCGAATTGCAGATATTTTGGAGCAGGATTTGGACAAATTCGCACGAGCAGAGAGTACGGATTCGGGCAAACCACTGAGCATGTCAAATACAGTGGACATACCTAGAGCGGCGGCTAATTTTCGGTTTTTTGCGACGGCGATTTTGCATTTTAGTTCAGAATCACACCATATGGAAGGTGAGGCGATTAACTTTACAATGCGACAACCGATTGGTGTGGTGGGCTGTATTTCACCTTGGAATTTACCCTTGTATTTATTTACTTGGAAAATTGCGCCTGCTTTAGCAACGGGCAATTGCGTGGTTGCCAAACCGTCAGAAATGACACCAATGACTGCCTTTTTATTATCAAAAGCGTGTATCGAAGCTGGCTTGCCTCCAGGTGTTTTGAATATCGTGCACGGCTTAGGACCGAAGGCAGGACAGGCGATAGTGGAACATCCCTTGATTAAAGCGATTTCTTTCACAGGCGGCACAGCGACGGGTAAGCATATTATCAAAACGGCAGGACCGATGTTTAAGAAATTGTCGCTCGAATTGGGTGGTAAAAACCCAAATATCATCTTCGCCGATTGTGATTTTGACCAAATGATGGTCAATACGTTGCGGTCTTCTTTTTCTAATAATGGTCAAATTTGTCTTTGTGGGTCAAGAATTTATGTGGAACGCCCCTTGTATGAACGCTTCCGGGAAGAGTTTGTCAAACGGACAAATTTTCTAAAAACAGGCGACCCTTTTTCAAATGTAACTGACCTCGGCGCGATATCTTCTAAAGCGCATTTAGAAAAAGTACAAAGCTATATTTCCCTAGCGGAAGTAGAAGGCGGAACGGTACTTTGCGGCGGGACGACGGTTGATATGGAAGGCGATTTGGCAGAAGGTTATTATCTCCGACCGACGATTATTGAGGGCTTGTCTAACGATTGCCGAACGAATCAAGAAGAAATTTTTGGACCAGTAGTGACCATCCAACCGTTTGATACGAGGGAAGAAGCGGTTGCACTTGCGAATGGTACTCAATATGGTCTTTCCGCGACTGTATGGACAAAAGATATTACTCGCGCCAATCGCATGGCGGAACAATTACAAGCAGGTATTGTGTGGGTGAATTGCTGGATGGTGCGTGATTTGCGGACGCCATTTGGAGGCGTGAAAAGCTCAGGAATCGGGCGTGAAGGTGGATTGGAAGTGTTGCGCTTTTTTACAGAAGCGAAGAATGTTTGCGTGAAGTATTAGGGATTAATTCGATTGATGGGATTATTTTGATTAACTCGATTAGGCTACTGCGCCAAAAATCGAGTTAATCAAAATAATCCCATCAATCGAATTAATAAATTACTCTCCATCCACTTGTTCGACTTTCGTTACAAAGTACTTCGTGTCTCCACAAAAGTCTAATTGAAAATATTTTTCGACATATCGTAGTTTTACTTTTGAACCTTCATCTACGGCTTTTTCAATTTCTTTTACGACGGTTTCATCTTCTACTGAAAAAGACCAGACCGTTGTTGCCATATCGCCATCTCCTCCTCCATCAGAGAATCCACCAACATTAAGTTCGCCTTCCCACGTTTTGAAAACAAGACCTTTTTTGCTCAATTTCATCACATTTCCAGCGCGATAACCTTCGCTATAACTACCAAAAACGAAGTAGCTCGCCACCGCGATTAGTAACAAAATTAGAATAACACCGCCAATTTTTAGGCGAGAGATTATTTTTTTAAAAAGAGATGGTTTCTTTTTCTCTTCCTTTTTTTCAGTTGTTGGAATGTATGTTGCCATGATTGATATTTTTATTTTAAATGCAAAGATAGAAAGAAAGGGAGGTTTTGTTGTTGAATTTCAAAAACTTTTACTTGTTTGAAATGTCTATACTTTCGATTCATTTATAAAAACAGCTTATATTCAATGATAACTATAATTTGCGGTACGAACCGCCCAAACAGCGAAACTGCCAAGTTTTCCAAAAAATATTTCGACCTTTTGAAAGCCAAAGGTACGGATGTTAAATTATTGGAATTAGAAAAAATACCGCACGATTGGTTTTTTGCAGAGATGTACGATTCTAAAAAACAAGCGGAAAGCATCGCTAAGGTTCAGGAAGAATATTTCTTCTCAGCGGATAAATTATTGTTTGTTTCACCAGAATACAACGGAAGTTTTCCAGGTGTTTTGAAGCTATTTTTAGATGCGATTTCTATTCGAGAATATCCACGTAATTTTAAAAATAAAAAAGCAGCGTTGAGTGGAATTGCTTCTGGGCGTGCGGGTAATTTGCGGGGAATTGACCATTTAACAGGCGTTTTACACCATGTAGGAACAACGGTGATGCCACAGAATTTACCGATTTCTTCTATTGGGGGTTTGAAAAATGAAGATGGAGAGATTAACGAGGCAACTGAGAAATTAATGGGAGCGTTTTTGGATACGTTCTTAGCGTTTTAAAAAATTGAAAAATAGGAGTTATGAACGATAAATGATGAATACTCGCATGCAAGCAGTTCATCATTTATCATTCATAACTCCTCATTTTTTAGGAAAGTTTCACCTCGACCCAAGCGGTCACTTCATCCGGCAATTCCATTTGTTCTCCAGTCGATAAACCATCCACCAAAGTTAATTCATCTGCCAACACTTCTTCTTGGATATATGCGCCAAATTGGGCAATCGCAGTTTCCATCGCTTCGTGTTTTTCCAACTGAACTTTGATTCTATCGGTCACATTGAAATCCGCATTTTTACGAATATTTTGAATCCGATTCACCAATTCTCGCGCCATACCTTCCGCCAATAAAGCATCGTCCAAATTGGTATCCAAAGCGACCGTTAATGCGCCGTCATTCGCTACCAACAAACCAGGAACATCTTCTGCTTTGATTTCAAAATCTTCTAAAGTCAATTCGTAATTCGTACCATCAACATCCAAATCGAACTTGCCCATTTTTTCTAAATTGGCAATATCAGCTTCTGTAAATTGATTGATAGCTTGTACAGCCGCTTTCATGTTTTTACCCAAACGACGACCCAATGTTTTAAAATTAGCTTTGATACTTTTCTTAATCACACCAGATTCTTCAGTCAAATATTCGATTTCTTTGACATTGACTTCCGACAAAATCAAATCCTTCACACCTTCCACCTGCGCCATAAATGACTGGTCCAAAACAGGCAACATCACTTTTTGCAAAGGCTGACGAACACGTAAATTTTCCTTCTTTCGCAAAGACAAAACCAACGAACAAATGCGCTGTGCATAATCCATTCGCTCCTCCAAATCTTTGTCAATCATCTTCTTATCTTCAGAAGGGAAAAGGGACAAATGTATCGAATTGTGCGTTTCTCGCTTCGTTACTTCATTCAAGTTTTGGTACAAATAATCTGAGAAAAACGGTGCAACAGGCGCCATCAATTTCGCCACAGTTTCCATGCAAATGTACAAGGTTTGGTACGCCGCAATTTTATCTTCGGTGTATTCCCCTTTCCAGAAACGGCGACGACACAAGCGCACATACCAGTTACTCAAATGGTCAACCACGAAAGTTTGGATTTTTCGAGCGGCTGGTGTTACGTCGTAATTCGCGTAATCTTCGTTCACTTCTTTAATTAAAGAATTCAGCAAAGAGAGTACCCAACGGTCAATTTCTGGACGATTTTCCAAGGGCACATTTTTCTCGGCATATTTAAAACCATCAATATTCGCGTAGCCCGAAAAGAATTTATAGGTATTAAATAGGGTTCCGAAAAATTTATTTCGCACCTCCATTACACCTGCATCATCGTATTTCAAATTATCCCAAGGATTGGAATTCGACATCATATACCAACGATTCGCATCCGCACCGTGCTTGCCAATTGCTTCAAATGGGTCAACGCCGTTGTTCAAACGTTTCGACATTTTTACGCCTTCCTTATCTAAAACAAGCCCATTGGAAACGACATTTTTAAAGGCAACTTTATCAAAAACCATCGTTGAAATCGCGTGCAAAGTATAAAACCAACCCCGCGTTTGGTCAACCCCTTCTGCGATAAAATCCGCTGGAAAGTTGCGCTCAAATTGCTCCTTATTTTCAAAAGGATAATGCCATTGGGCATACGGCATCGAGCCGCTATCAAACCAAACATCAATCAAATCCAGCTCTCGGTGCATTTCTTCACCAGCATCGTTTACCAAAATTATATCGTCAATATATGGACGGTGCAAATCTTTAGGAACGACTTGATTTTTGCCTAAAGCTTTGTTTGCTTTTTCAATTTCTTGACCCAATTGTTCGATAGAAGAGATGCACATCGTTTGGCGCATTTCTTCCTCTTCATGCTTGGTTCTCCACAATGGAAGCGGCACGCCCCAGTAACGAGTACGGCTCAAATTCCAATCATTCAAATTCTCCAACCACTTGCCAAAACGACCTTCACCCGTTGATTTTGGTTGCCAATTAATCGTCTTATTCAACTCCTGCATGCGCTCTTTTACCTTCGATGCTTTGATAAACCAACTGTCTAATGGATAGTATAAAATCGGCTTATCTGTTCGCCAGCAATGTGGATAATTGTGCGAATACTTAGCGACATTAAAGGCTTTGTTATCCAATTTCAAACGTACCGAAATGTCAATATCAACATTCACATAATCAGGGTCATCGGTGTAATTTTTAACGTAGCGATTAGAAAATTCGCCAGCGGTTTCGATAAATTTTCCTTGTTTATCTACTAAAGTCAACGCACCGAGACCGTTTTTCTTCCCAACCATTCTATCATCCGCACCAAAGGAAGGCGCAGTATGGACAAGTCCTGTACCGTCTGATGTCGTGACAAAATCACCTAAGATTACTTTAAATGCATCCGTTCCACCATCCAATTCTTCGATTTCGTTACCAAAATCAAGTAACTGCTCGTAACGCAAACCATCTAATTGTTTTCCCGTAAATATTTCGCTTTTTTCTAAAATAACTGGCTGCTTTTTGCCACCAAACCATTTTGAAACCAAATCCTCCGCCATAATCACGCTCACCGGCAAATCGGTATAAGGATTATTCGTTTTAATTTTGACATACTGAATTTTTGGTCCAACCGTCAAACCAGTATTCGATGGCAAAGTCCAAGGCGTAGTCGTCCAAGCGATGAAACTCACATTCTCCTCCTCCGATTCAAATAAAAATGCAGAAGCGTCACTTCTTTCTAATTTAAACATCGCCACTGCCGATGTATCTTTTACATCTTTATAACAGCCTGGCATATTCAATTCATGCGAACTCAATCCCGTTCCCGCTGCTGGAGAATACGGCTGAATCGTCAATCCTTTGTACAATAAATCCTTATTGTACAACTGCCCAAGCAACCACCAAACCGATTCAATATACTCATTCTCATACGTCACATACGGATTATCCAAGTCCACCCAATACCCCATTTTTCGGGTAATGTCGTCCCACATATCCTTGTAGCGCATCACGGTTTCCTTACACTTGGCGTTGTAATCATCCACCGAAATTTTCGTTCCGATGTCTTCTTTGGTAATGCCCAACTCTTTCTCTACCGCCAACTCAATCGGTAGACCGTGCGTGTCCCAACCACCTTTTCGCTCTACACGTTTGCCTTTCATCGTTTGGTAGCGACAAAATAAATCCTTAATCGTCCGTGCCATTACGTGGTGAATCCCAGGTTTTCCATTCGCAGACGGTGGCCCTTCGTAAAAGACAAAGCTATTATCTTTGTCACGCTGCTCGATGCTTTGCTCGAAGGTCTTGTTGTCCGCCCAAAATTGAAGGATTTGTTGGTCGATTTCTGGGAGATTGAGGATTTTTAGTTCTTTATACATTGGATATATATTTTTAAAACAGCTTTGACAAAAGTTGGAATGCACCGTAGAAAAGAGAGACAATTAAAAATAGCAAAAATAAAATCCAGCATCCTGCCGCTACATAATCTCCTATTTTATTTTCGAGTAAATCTGTAATGTCTTGCTTTCCATCAACCAATTCGATTTCAATTATAAATTTTTCGAAAACTATTTTGTCAATATTGCTTTCGGTTGATTTCCCATTTAAATGGTCAACAAGTAGATAAGCTAACGCTAATATTCCGTTTTCGTTAGCCATAGATTCAAACTCGTTCTTTCCTCCATGAATTGGCTCAAAATACCCATTTTCAAAATCAACATCTAATTCTTGGAATGCTTCCAAAATTTTTGTCACATCTTTTTTCATGGTCTATTTTCTAAGAGACCGCAAAAGTACTAATTCAAAAAGCCTTGACAAACTGTAATTTGTTAGAGTTGCTTTTTATTTCAAAAAAATAAACTTTGCGGCTTCGATTATCAATTTATAAGAAATTATAATACCAAAAATGAACGAATCCAAAGGTGCAGCGCACCGTCTCTCTTGGTAACCAACGTTATCTCGCTTTCTAAAGCCACATCGTGGCGGCACTATTAAAAGTTGAATGACCAAGAGTGCCGCCACGCTGTGGCTTCGAGCGCGAAGAATCATCGGGCTACCAAAAGTGTCGGTGCGCTGCACCTTTTTCGTTATTGCCAGAATTATAGCGTGCCAGATTCCTCCACTTCGGTCGGAATGACAAATAAAAAAGCCCTGACAAACCGCATCTGTCAGAGCTTTTTATGTCCATAATAGGAGCATTCTCACAGATTGCGGTGGCAATTGCTAATAATAATGGTAATAATTATGGTATGGATATTTTTCATTTTTTTCATTTTGATTGCAAGTATAGGCGTTTTTGAATTAAATTGCCACTTTTTTGATAAAAAAACTTATTTCCCTTCAACGATTCCTTTCCAATCCACATCTTTATAATTATCAAAAATCAAGACCCCAAAAACTGTCAAAATAAAGGCAATCATTACTACCGCAATGACCAGCAAAGCGCGCTTGGGACGGGATTTAATCACAGGTACTTCTCCACGTTCCAGTAAAAGAGTCGTCGGAAAGCTACTATTTCTCGCAGAGTTAATCCGATTGTATTGCTCGCGCTCGACACCTTCTTGATTGATGGCAATTTCCTGCTGTTTGATAAGCATACTGACATCGCCAAGCCCTTGACTGTATTTATCCAAACGAGTTGTAAGACTACTCAATTGTTTATTTGCACCCGCTAATTTCACTTGAATGCTCCGAATCGAATCCCTATTATTTCGTTGCAAATACACTTCCAATCGAGCAGAATCTGAAATTAATCTCGATTCAATATTAGCAATATTATTCGCCATCATTTCTCCTTGCGTCTCGATATTGAAAATGCCGTAACGGGCACGCATTACTCGCAGACTATCTTCGATAACAGATAAGGTTTGATTCCGTTTTTGGAATGCTTCATCTAACGTATTCATTGTCTGCTGCTGACTTCCTTTAATCAATCGCTGACCGATTTCATTGATTTTATAATATGCCGCATTCACAATCGCCGCCGCTCGCTCCGGGTCTTGGTCTTCCATCGAGATTTCAATGGCATTTTCCTTAGTTTGTTTCACATTATAAACACTCGTGAACTCCTCCATCACAAAATATGGCGCGCGGACATCCGTGGTATCAATCTCGTAAACTTCATTTAAATTAAAGGAGTCTATCAAAAATATCGCCAATTCCCCCGACTCTGCAATCGTCAAAATCCGGTCTGAATCTTCATCCGAGCCATAGTAGTGCATCTTGGAAGTAGAGCGTCCAAAAATACTTTCTGGCATCGCTAAATCTTCACTCGCAGGGTAAAATTTCGTAATTGATTCATAATAGACAGGTAGCATCAGTGAAATAATCACTGCGCCAATTCCTACCAAACCTACGGTATAAATCAGGTGTTTTTTATATCGAAATAAGGTTCGAATGACGTCTAACAAATTGTCTTTATTTTCCATGAGAATACTCGTTCAATGTTGAGGTGAATGTCGGCTAATGAGGAATTTTAAAATCTGCCGTAAATGTAGAAAAAACGCTTGATTTAAATGGGGTTTTCGCCACGTTTTGCAATCATATCCAGAAATAATTTTGGATTGATGAGTTTAAAAACAAACGATAAAACGATGCCAATCAAGATACAACCGCCAAATTTAAATAGCCAATCGGTCGTTTGCCATTCATATATTTGAAAACAAATGACACCGAAAACTGCTGCGAAACTAACGATTTTTATCAACATTTTAAGCGAAACATTGACGCCGACTTCTTTTTTTGCAAAATACATCGTTCCAAAAAGAACAAAAAATTGAGTCACCAAAGTCGCTATTGCGGCGCCTTCTGCTTTCATTTTTTGAATTAAAATATAGTTTAAACCTACATTGATAACGATACTCATCATAAATAACCAATTCATCTTTTTCAAACTCGCATTTGCCGTTAATAAAGTCGAATAAATGTAAACGCCCGCTACGGCGATAAAGGATAAAATCAAATATCTCATGATATCTGCATAATAAACCGTCGCGTTGTCGTAGAGTAAAAACATGATTTCTTCCCGAAAAAAACAAATCGAAATCGCCACCGTCATCGCCCCTGCCATTATCATTTGAAAACTTAAATCAACTAAGGATTGTAGATTTTCTTTCTGCTTCAACATCTTTGAAAACATCGGTAACAGCAACCCTGCAAATAAATAACCAATCATATTGGACGCATCCAATAGCCGATAGCCCGCCGTATAAATTCCTGCCTCCGCTTGTCCATTGATTAACATTCGTTCAATCATTACTTTATCAACTCGGGTATAAATAGTCATCAATAAGAAAACGATGGCAAATGGATAACTCTGTTTTAAAATAGCTTTCCAGAATACGGGGTTAAATCGCAATCGCCAGCTTTTTACTTTTTTATTTAAAATAATAAAAAGCACCATTATTGTGATTATCCAAGCAATCGTCTGCGCCCAAATCAGCCACTCAATTTGAAATGGTTCACTTGAAATATTCCCCCACAAAAGTACCGAACACAAACCAATTAATAATAACTTATCCAATGCCGAAATCAAACTATCTGTCCGATACATTCCCAACCCTGAGACATTGGTGCGTAAGAAGGCAACCAATGAAATCAGCACATGATTTATCCCCACAAATGCAATAATTGGATAGTAATTTTCTGGATAGCCCATCAACCAAGTCCCTATGCCAATTGCGATAAAAAATACAATTGACAATACAATTTTTAAGGATAACAAATTTGGCAAGTATTTGTCTATCAGATAGTTATGTTGAGAAATAGTTCGGCTGTTGAAATACTGTGTACCAATATCATTTAGGATATAAAATAAAAAAGTGAAGTCAAACAACGTCGCATATAAGCCATATTCGCTCTCGCCCACCGTGTTTTGAATCGTTCGGTCAATCCCAAAAAGGAAAAAGGGTTTGATGAGCAAATTGATGGTGAGCAGGAAGGAAATATTAATAAGGAATTCGCGATTCATGAATTTTGACTTAATATTTTGCCCATCACTTGCGGCAACGGGGAAGATTATTTTAGGGGAGTGATTATTGATATTTTTTTGATAAAAAACATCAATAATCACTCCCCTAATACCTCATAAAAAAGACGCTGATTTTTTGCAAAACCAGCGTCTGTAATTTTATAAAATCGTATCCGAAAACATTAAATAAATCGGTCTTCGGTGGAATATATTATTGCATTATCATTTGCGTTCAAGCAATTCAACGATAATGCAATTCAATAATCTAACTTATCTTGCAAAAGAAATTGCTCGTTTTTCCCGAATAACAGTCACTTTAATTTGACCAGGAAACTGCATTTCCTCTTGTATTTTACTTGAAATCATGAAGGATAAATCATCTGCATATTGGTCAGTCACTTTATCACTTTCAACAATCACACGCAACTCTCGTCCCGCCTGCATTGCATAAGCTTTTTGTACGCCTTCATGCGCCATTGCTAATTCTTCCAATTCACTAATTCGTTTCATGTAACTTTCCAAAATCTCGCGACGCGCCCCTGGACGTGCTCCCGAAATCGCATCACAAGCCTGTACGATTGGCGATAAAATATTGTTCATCTCTACCTCGTCGTGGTGAGCACCGACTGCGTTGCAAACGATAGCAGATTCGCCATGTTTTTTACACAATTCCATGCCCAACAATGCGTGAGACAATTCTGTTTCGTCTTCTGAAACTTTTCCAATATCATGGAGCAAACCTGCGCGTTTCGCAACTTTCGCTTGTTTTCTGCTGAAGCCCATTTCTGCACACATCAAGGCACACAAGTTCGCTGTTTCGATAGAGTGCTTCAATAGGTTTTGACCATAAGAAGACCGAAAACGCATCCGTCCAACCATTTTCACCAAATAAGGGTTCAATCCGTGAATATCTAATTCAATCACAGTACGCTCTCCAATTTCCTTGATTTGCTCGTCTAATTCTTTCCGTGTTTTGTTCACAACTTCCTCAATTCGAGCAGGGTGAATCCGTCCATCTGCGACCAATCGTTTCAACGACAAGCGACAAACTTCTCGACGAATCGGGTCAAAACTTGAAATTACAATTGCTTCTGGTGTGTCATCAACCACAATCTCTGCGCCCGTAGCTGCTTCCAATGCTCGGATATTTCGACCTTCTCTACCAATGATTTGACCTTTCAAATCATCTGAATCCAAGTTGAAAACAGAAACCGTATTTTCAATTGTGTATTCCGCAGCCATTCGTTGAATGGTTTGGATGATAATTTTCTTCGCGTCTTTGTTAGCGTTTGCTTTTGCTTCTTCCAAAGCATTTTTACGCAATGACATTGCATCGTTTTCCGCCTTACCTTTCACTGCTTCGAGCATCTGCTCTCGTGCTTCTGATTGCGACAATTTCGCAATGTTTTCTAATGCTTTAATGCGCTCTTCGTTCGCAGCATCCAACTCTTCTTTCTTCTTTCCAACAATTTTCAATTGCTTATTGAGGTTGTCCCGCACTTCTTTCAAGTCACCTTCTCTTCCTTCCAAGTCACCTTCTTTTTCGGTCAACTTAGACATTTTATCCTGGAATTTCTCTTCTTTCATCCCCCACTCCTTATTCATCGCTTTCAATTCAAGTTCTCGTCCCTTCAACGATACCAATTTATTTGCTTTCTCCGCATCAAAATCAGCCCGCATTTTATTAAAACGGTCTTTCGCTTCCTGAATTTTTTGTTGCTTTTTGCGCTCATTGTCGCGGTCAACTTTTGCCAATAATTTATCCGCTTTATTGCGCGCATCGCGTGACATACGTTCCGTAGTTCGCTCTGCTTCTTTCACAATAGCATCTGCTTTTGCGTTGGCAGCATCAATTTCAGATTGCCCTTTTTTTTTCAAAATGATCTTCACCAGAAAAAATCCGATGATAACACCAACGACCAATCCTCCGACTAGCCCTAATATTGAATCCATAATATCAATGGTTTTGGGTAATGTTTTCGACGGTTGACGGCGTAGGACTTACGGCGCACGGTGAGACCCGTTCAATTAATTACCAAATTTACGTAAAAAATGATGTAGGAAAGTGTTGGTTAAAAGAATAGGTAATAAGCACTCTATTCTTTAGAGAAGATTGTCCAAAAGTTCATCTAACTGAGCAATTTTTCTCTCTATTTCAGTAGATACAGTAGGCGTTGCTGCTGCGGCTTTCGCTGTTGCTGTGTTGGTTGTTGCAGTTCCCTGTCGAGCTTTGTGCAAATCGACTGCATACGCCAATGTTGCCATCGCTATACAATCTTGCATGTCGCGCTTCGGATAGGCCAATCGAAAACGGTTAATTTTTTCATTGACTTCCTTTACGATTTTCCTTAAAACCGGCTCGTCAGATGCTTTTATTTTCAAAGGATATGGTCGCCCTGCTATGGTGATAGTCAGTTGCTTATGTGTTGTGTTTTCCATATCCAAAAATTATAAACGGTTGACGGCAGACGGCGCACAATTGACGGCGACGCAGCGTTTACCTTTGTAATTTTAGAAAATTTATAAATACTTTTTCTAGAAAGCATTTAATTAAAATATAAAACAAGTCGAAGTTTATAGCTTAGGATGAATTATATTGAAAAACAAAATTTATTACTTGTCTCTCCGTCCACCGTCAGCTATCTACTGTTAACCGTTTTGTAACCACTCGATACATTTATCAATTTCTTGAACGTATCGGTCAATTTGCCGCTTCAACAACTCTGTATCTTTTACTGAAAGAGATTTTTTGCTCGAAGATTTACCATTAATTTTGGCATAAACTTCTCCACCCTTTCCTATCAAAATTTGCTGGTTATTCACCAGTCTTTCTTGCAACTCTTGAATCATTTTCGACTGTTTCGAAAGCTCTTCTTTGAGTTCTTTATTTTCACCCAAAAGCACGGCATTGTGATGCTGATAGTCATCTCTTTCAGCAGCCATCCGCTTAACTTTTGATTCTATTTCATTAATTTTTGTTGCAATGTCCATCAGTATCGGTCTTTGGTTATTTAGTCTTGGTTTTTAGTTTTAAGTAGTTCACCATTTGCTAAATGCTAAAAACCGTTTTATCGACGAATAACTGCATTCAATTTACCCTCGTATTCCTTAATCAAATTATTCATCACTTTATCGACATCTTTATCTTTCAACGTCTTTGTAACATCTTCAAAAACAAAACTTACAGCATAAGATTTTTTACCCTCGCCCAATCGTTCTGCATCTTCGTAAACGTCAAAAAGGTTGATTTTTTTCAATAATTTCTTACCAACTTTATTGGCTATGGCCGCAATATCCTGAAATTTTACCGAATTATCAATAACTAAGGCTAAATCTCGACGCATTGTCGGAAATTTATTTAATTCTGTAAACAAAACGCTGTTTTTACGCATCGCTTTCGTCAATGCGTCCATATTGATATCCGCAAAATAAACGTCGTGACGAATGTCCATCTTTTTCAAAATAGCCGCATTCACTTTCCCAAACTCTACCAACGTTTGTGGTCCTCGATGATATTTTAAGCCATAAGCAAAAACATCACTTTTAATTGCTGATTCCTGCACCCGACCTAAGCCTGCCCGTTTTAAAATATTTCCAACAAAAGATTTTAATGTAAAATATCCTGCTTCTGACTTCTCTTTATTTAGCCAACTTTCGTTCCAACGTTTGCCTGAAAGGAATAAAGTCAAATGTTCCGGCTCACTAAATCCGCCTTCCGCTTTCTTTCGGTAAGATTTTCCAAATTCAAATAACTTCAAATCAACGGTCTGTCGATTTTGATTTCGAACGACCGCTTCCAAGCCACTGAACAACATCTCGGGACGCATTACATCTAAATGAATGTTGGAAGTATTGTTCACATAAACCAATTCCTCTTCGGCAATCGGCAAAATTTCTTTGTAATATCGAGATTGAGACAAAGAGACTGCCATCATTTCATGAAAGCCATTTCCTGCTAACAAATCGCCTAATTTATTACGAATCGCCTGCTTCGAGATGCCCGCACCAATCACAACTGAGCTATTGATACGCGTCGGAATCGGTACTTCATTCAAACCATAAATACGTAAAATCTCCTCCACTACATCCGCAGGGCGCAGTACATCTGACTTATTAGTCGGCACAGCTACGGTGAAATTTTCCTCTGTTTCTGCAACCACATCCATATTCATTGCTGCTAAAATTTCCTTCACTTTCACTTTTGGAATTTCAACACCAATCAAGGTATTTGTGTATTCGTAAGTAACTTCAATCTCTTTTTTTGCAACCCGATTTGGATAGACGTCAACAATCTCTGAAGCAATTTCGCCACCTGCCAATTCTACCATCATCATCGCCGCCCGTTTCAAGGCATAAACGGAAACATTCGGATCGCTACCTTTTTCAAAAACTTTCGCCGCATCTGTCCGCAAATTATGTCGCGTACTCGTCCGTCGAATCGACATGGAGTTGAAATGCGCTGATTCTAAAAAGATATTTTTCGTAGAATCCGTTACTCCAGAATTCAAACCTCCAAAGACACCAGCAATACACATTCCTCTAGAGTCGCCATCACAAATCATCAAGTCTTCTTCATGCAACGAGCGTTCTTGTTCATCGAGTGACAGGAATTTTGCATCTTTCGCTAAAGTTTTAACGATGATTTTTTTACCCGCAATTTTATCTAAATCAAATGCATGGAGCGGTTGCCCCAATTCGTGAAGAATAAAATTTGTAATATCGACAATGTTGCTAATCGGTCGCACACCAATCGCATTCAAACGATTTTTTAACCAATCAGGCGACTCTTTAATCGTTACATTCTTAATGGAAACGCCTGCATAACGTGGGCAAGCCTCGTTATTTTCAACCACTACTTCAATCGGCAAATCTGTTGACTGCACTTTAAAATTATCCACAGACGGACGCTTCACTTTGCCATCTCCCCCATAATTTATTTTCAACGCTGCCGCCAAATCTTCCGCAACGCCCAAGTGACAAGTCGCATCCGAACGGTTAGGCGTCAAGCCAATTTCGTAAACAACATCGTTTTCAATTTGGAAATAATCTTTCGCTAAAGTTCCCGTTGCTACATCTTCTGGCAAAAGCATAATGCCGTCATGACCTTTGCCCAAGCCCAATTCATCTTCTGCGCAAAGCATACCTTCCGACACTTCCCCGCGAATTTTTCCTTTTTTGATTTTCCAAGCCTCGCCTTCTTTGGAATAAAGCGTCGTGCCGATTGTTGCGACTAAGACCTTTTTTCCTACTGCCACATTCGGCGCACCGCATACGATACTCAAATCTTCGGCGCCACCAATATCTACTTTCGTGACCGATAATTTATCCGCGCCAGCGTGCTTACCGCATTCCTTGACGTAGCCGACCACAATGCCTTCCAAGCCACCTTTCACACTTTCGACAATTTCTTCGCCTTCGACTTCCAGCCCGATATCCGTCAGAATTTCTGACACTTTTTCGGGTGTTTCTTTAATGTCGAGGTAATCTTTTAACCAGTTTAGAGATGTATTCACGATACTATATTATAAAAAGTAATTGTATTTTGATGTCGGTTTTTTAAACGAGGGTTTTCAAATGAAAGTTTCTCGTTTAAAAGGTTTTTTCTAAAAGTGGGCAAAGATAGGGAAAAGGGTAGAAATTATTGATTTTTCAACTGTATTGAGTCGTGTTTTATAAAAATAACATTTAAAAAATAAAAAAGCTATTTCCTATAACCTTCAAATTCTGACAATCCCAAGATATTTATCTCTCCAAAAAGTCCCAATTTTGCACAATGAATCCAACACTTTACGAACAATTGGGCGCAGAAAATCTGCAGCAGATGGTCAACAATTTCTATGATTTAGTTGTAGAAGATAAGGAGATTTCTCATCTCTTTACGACCGATATGGAAATTGTGAAACGAAAGCAAACTACTTTTCTAACTCAGTTTTTGGGTGGACCAATGCTTTACAATCAAGAATATGGTCATCCTCGAATGCGAATGCGTCACATGCCGCACAAAATCACGGGAGAAGGTGCTATGGCTTGGCTGAACTGCATGAATCAGGCGATTGAAGCGTTAGATATTGAGGAAGATTTGAAGACGAATTTGTTCAATTGTTTTCCTAAATTAGCGGCGCATATGATAAATAGTCATAGGTAATTTGTTTAATATTTCACTAAAAAAACATTGCGCGTTGCCTGCGGCAACGCGGGAAGAGTTTTTGAGGATGAAAAATTATTTTTCATCCTCAAATTCCTTAATACATCACCAAAACGATGAAAATAAAAGAAAAAGACCTCCGTACGTTCAGTTTTTCCAACTTTGCGGTCGATAATGCGACGAGCATTTTTTTATTGACGTTTATGATTCTATTTTTTGGTGTTTATTCTTACCAAGAAATGCCGAAAGAGCAATATCCGGAAGCGTCTCTACCCTTGATTTTTGTCAATACGCCTTACTTTGGTAATTCTGCGCCAGATATTGAAAGCCTGATTACGCGACCGATAGAAAAGGAATTACAGTCTTTAAATGGCATCAAGACGATTCGTTCGACCTCGATTCAGGATTTTTCGATTGTGACGGCGGAGTTTGTGAGTGATGTGGATTTTGATTTGGCGGTTAGAAAAGTGAAGGATGCCGTGGATTTGGCGAAAAGCGAATTGCCAACCGACTTGGACAATGACCCAATTGTGCAGGAAGTAAATTTTTCGGATTTGCCGATTGTGACGGTGAATGTTTCGGGAAATTATCCGCCAGCAATTTTGAAAAAATATGCGGAAATTTTAGAAGATGAAATTGAGGATATTCGCGAAGTTAGTGGGGTGGAAATGAAGGGAGATTTGGAAAATGAAGTCAAAATTAATGTCGATTTTTTAAAAATGGAATCCATGCAGATTTCGTTTTTTGATTTAGAAAATGCGATTGCTTCTGAGAATATTACGATGTCGGGTGGGGAAATTGTCAACAATGATTTTCGGCGAGCGATTCGGGTGAAAGGGGAGTTTGAAAACATGGAACAAATCCGCAACCTGATTGTCAAAAGTGAAAACCAGCGTCCCGTGTTTTTGAAAGATTTTGCGACGGTGGAATATGGTTTTAAAGATCGGGTGAGCATCGCTCGTTCGGATGGATTTCCCGTAATTTCTTTGGATGTAATTAAAAGACGTGGGGAAAATTTATTGGCAACTTCTGATTATGTCAAAGATGCGGTATTGCGAGTGAAACCTAATTTGCCCAACGATTTGAAAGTTAGTTTTTTCAATGACCAATCTATTTATACTCGAAATGAAGTCTCGAATCTGGAGAATAGCATCATTTCAGGTGTCATTTTGGTAATTTTGGTCCTGCAATTTTTTCTTGGCTTACGGAACGCTTCCTTCGTTGGATTGGCGATTCCTTTGTCAATGTTATTAGGAATTATGGTGCTGTTTGTGTCGGGTGTGACGATTAATATTGTGGTGTTATTTTCCTTGATTCTTGCTCTCGGTTTATTGGTGGATAATGCCATTGTGGTCGTGGAAAATATCTATCGCTATAGGCAAAACGGATATAACGGCGTTGACGCAGCGAAATATGGCGCGGGCGAAGTAGCGATGCCGATTATTGCTTCTACGGCGACGACTTTGGCAGCGTTTTTACCTTTAGCTTTTTGGCCGGGCATCATGGGGTCTTTTATGAAATATATGCCAATTACCTTGATGATTGTGCTGTCGTCTTCCTTATTTGTTGCCTTGGTCATCAACCCTGTTTTTACTTCCAGAATGATGAAAATCGATGAAAAATCGGAAGATTCTAAGGTGCGTAAACGGAAGCGTCGAAACGTTTTAATTGGTGCGGCAGTGATGATAATATTGGCAGTGATTTGTCATTTTTTAATTCCGATTCAAGCACCACGAAATATTTTGGCATTTGCAACAATTATTTCTTTGCTGAATTATTTTATCCTTCGACCTGGTGCATTTTATTTTCAAAATAAATTTCTACCCGTTTTAGAAAGTTTATATGATAAATTCATCCGAAGTGCCCTTCGGATTCCTTTGTCAATTTTTATCGGAACGTTTATTTTCCTGTTTATTTCTTTTAAATTATTTGAAATACGGTCGCCAAAAGTTGAATTCTTTTCATCTGCCGACCCTGTTTATGTGAATGCGTTTGTAGAATTGCCGTTGGGAAAAGACATCGAAGCGACCAATGATTTGATGAAGGAATTGGAAAATAAAGTACAAGAAGCGGTTAAACCTTATGAGGCGATTGTAGAAGCTGTTTTGTCTCAAATAGGTAAAAACACAGGGGACCCAAATGCGCCGCCTGAACCGGGCGCGTCTCCGAATAAAGCTCGTTTGACTGTTTCCTTTATCCCTGCCAATCAAAGAGGAGAGTTGTCGACCGTTGATGTGATGAAAGACATTCGGGAAGCGATTAGTGGCTATCCAGGAGTAAAGATTCAAGTTGAACCAAACGCGGATGGACTGTCAACTGGTAAGCCGATTAATATTGAAATTTCAGGAGAAGAATTGACTGGATTGATTCCGTTATCAGAAGAAATTATCGCTTTTATCAATAGCAAAGACATTGCAGGAATAGAAGATTTGAAAGCGGATGTTAAGTTAGGTAAACCTGAATTGGCAGTTAATGTTGACCGCTCTGCTGCCCGTCGTTATGGCGTTTCGACGATGGATATTGCCAACTCGATTCGGACGGCAGTTTATGGTCGGCAGGTTTCAAAATTTAAGGATGGCGAAGATGAATATCCAATCTATGTGCGCTTGGATAAAAAATATCGAAACAATGTCAGTGATTTGATGAATCAACGCATCACCTTTCGAAATCCAGCGAATGGGCAGATTGCACAAGTGCCAATTTCGGCGGTAGCGAGTGTGGATTATACCTCTACTTATAGTTCGATTCAGCGGAAAAATTTAGACCGCGTTATTACCGTGGCTTCGAATATTGTTGAGCCTTATAACGCGAATGAAATCGTGGCGAAGATTAAGAACGAGATGAAAAATTTTGACATTCCAAAAGGTTATTCCATTGACTTTACGGGCGAACAACAAGAACAGCAGGAAAATATGGATTTCTTGTCGATGGCTTTGTTGATGGCCTTATTTATGATTTTGATTATTTTGGTAGGGCAGTTTAATTCGATTATTTCACCAGTAATTATTATGTTTTCCGTGATTTTTAGCACAATTGGTGTTGCTTTGGGTTACGCGATTACGGGAGAGAATATATCTATCATTTTTACGGGAGTCGGTATTATTTCCTTGGCGGGAATTGTTGTGAATAACGCTATCGTTTTGGTAGATTATGTCAATTTATTGGTCAAGAATAAACGGGAAGAACTCGGTTTAGCGAGCATGTACGATATGAAACGAGAAGATGTGCGGGATGCCATTATCAATGGAGGTGCGACGCGTTTGCGACCCGTTTTATTGACGGCGATTACGACCATTTTAGGATTAATTCCGTTGGCGATTGGCTTTAATTTTAACTTTTTTACCCTCATTTCTGAACTGGACCCGCACCTTTTTATCGGTGGTGATAATACGGCAATGTGGGGTCCGATGGCGTGGACAATTATCTATGGATTGGTGTTCGCTACGTTTTTGACATTGATTGTTGTGCCGGCGATGTATTGGTTGGCCTATCGCTTTCAAATGCGGGTAAAACGGTTGTTTAATTAAGAATTCCTTCGCCGCATCCTCACCGTCATCTTCTGCACGATTTTAAACTTACTTAAAAATACCCCTGCAATCACGCGCAAAACGGTATAAACTGGAATCGCCAAAACCATCCCACCAATGCCATTCAATTGTGCGCCCATCAAAATAACGATAAAAATTTCTAGTGGATGCGCCAGTACGCTATTGGAGAAAATCCAAGGTTGTAACATGAAATTATCCAACAACTGCATCGCACCGAAGACGGCGACAACCTTTACAAGCATAGGTAACATTTGGGTATAAAATTCTAAATCTAAATTGGAAGAAATGGTAATAATTAAGCCAAAAGTTGCTCCAATCAACGGGCCGACGTAAGGAATTACATTTATTAAAGCGGCAAAGAATCCAATTAGTAAGGCATTTTGAATTCCAAATAAACCGAGTAAGACGGAAACAAAAGCGGTAATAATTGTCATTTGAATCAAAATTCCACCAAAGTATCGCGTCAACATTCTGGAAATATCTTGAATCGCTTGTCGAATCCGATTTTCGTAATGCCCAGGGGCAATAGTGACGATAAAATCAACGAATAAACCTTGCTCTTTTAAAAAGAAAAAGGTGATAAAAATAATGGAAAAGACGTTAAGTAAAATATTGCCGGCTGTGCCAATCAGGCTATTAAAATAGGTACGAATTGCACTTGGCTTGAACCAATTGGAAAACATTTCGCGCATCTGTTCAGCTAAAGAAATATCTGTTGAATCCGACAAACCATATCTTGCCAGCCAATTATTGAACTGATTAATTGGCACTTCCAAAGCGGAAGCAATACTTTTATAATCGACCTCTGCCAAATTATTCGCTTGCGCAATAATGAGCGGCACAAAAACCATAATCAAACCCGTAATGATAATAAAGTAACAAATCAAGGTAAGTGCAGCAGCAATATTCGGTCCTGCTTGGAATTTTCCGATGCGCAAACGTCTTTGAAAAAAGCGCATAAATGGCTGTCCTATCATTGACAATACCCATGCAATTAGAACATACGCGACGATAGTACTGAAATAATACATCAACGCCAATACGAGGAGAACCCCCAAAATAATGGCAACATTGCGACCAGAAATTTTCATCGGTTGAGTGAATTGGTATACCGTGGCGACTTATTAATTAAATAAACGAATAGAGTCCCTTTTATCGCCAAAATAAAAAGGTTGCGCACTGCCTGCGGCAGCGCGGGATAAGGTTTTGAAGGATAAAAAAGGTTTTTTACAAAACCTTTTTTATCCTTCAAATTCCCTTTTTTTAATAGGACATTTAATTACTTGTCTCCGCTTCCAAGGCCAAAATACCAAGCGACAACATCGCTTTTTCAGAAGCTGTTTGCTCCGCACTTTTTTTATTGAAATCATCGGCAGTTGCCAATTTTTCTCCGTCAATTAACACGGCAACTTTGAAACGGTCGCGTTTTTCAAACTTGTAGCGCGCGACCAATTTGTAGGTAACGACTTGTCCATTTTTTTGGCACCATTCCAAAAGCTGACTTTTGTAATTGTCGTCGTACATCTCCAATTCGTGAATGTCCACATAATTCCGCAAAATTTTGCCGATAACGTATCGCTTCGTCAAATTGTAGCCCTGTTCCAAATATACTGCACCAACAAGTGCTTCCACGGCATTTCCCAACATGGAGCGGCTCAAACGTGTTTGGTTGTATTCTTGAAGAATCATGTCCAAACCCATTTTATCACCAATCGTGTTCAACGATTTTCGTTTAACGATTTTCGACCGCATTTTGGTGAGGAAACCCTCATCTGCACCGGGATATTTTTTAAATAAATATTCCGCTACAATTGTACCCAAAACTGCGTCGCCGAGATACTCCAAGCGTTCGTTGTTTTGACCGCCGTAGCCACCGTTGTCCGTGGTATTTGATTTGTGAGAAAAAGCCAGTTTGAAAATCGGGATATTACTCGGCGTAAAGCCAACCAAACCTCGGATTTTACGGGCAAATTCTTTGTCGGGAGAGAAAAAATAATTGTAAAAACGTAAAATAATCCGCAATAACAAGGGATAGAATTTTAGTAGTTCTTAGTAGAATGCTCCAAAATCTGGTAGATTGCTTGAAATGCAAACCTAACAGATTCAATGATTACGGAACTCTATCTACTTCAAACCTTAGGAACGCGAAATAAATAATCTTACTTTTTTGAGCGGATATTTAGTCCATGTTTTTCACTTTAAAAATGCTCATTATATCAACATAAATCGCACTTTTAAAGCAAAAACTATGAACGAAATCTCTCTCTCAAAAAAGTAACTTTACTTAATTCGCGTTCCTTAGTTAGAAAAATAGGTTTGCTTTATGGATAAGAAATGAGGTGTATGAAATTTAGATTCTCTCGTTAGTTTTCTTTAGAAATTGCTTGAACAATCCTTTTATTGAAGCCATTTTTAAAGGAAAATAACGGAACAAATATATTTTCGTACACGTATTTCTGGTCTATAAACTAAGTCTAATAGATTAATTTAGCATGGTACTTGTTCCCAGCCAAAGCCGAAAATATGCAATAGATATTCGATAGTAAACCCTTATGAAATAGTAAATTAGCACTATTTCTGTATGTTTTAGTCGTATTTAAAATCGAGAGAACTCAAATCGGAGGGTGGCATTTTTTGAAAGCAAAACCTAGAAATTATCTTGGGTATTTCAAAAAAAATGGAAAGTTGCTGGCTGAGTTTTTTATTTTACAAAAATATTAAATTTTAAATAAGGATGGTTAAAAATTTATTTAAAATCTAAATCTTTCTAAAAAACTGAGTTGCAACATTTCAAAATTAGTCACCGTTTCAATTAAAATTCTACTCTTAAAATTTCATCGAAGTACGCCGTAAGCCTTAAACTTTCAACCGTACATTGTGAATTTATTCTTCAAATCGCTTAAATATAATACTTGCATTGTGTCCACCAAATCCGAATGTATTGCTTAACACGACATCAATTTTTCGCTCCTGCGCTTCGTTAAACGTGAAATTCAATTTTGGGTCTAACGCTGGATCATCCACAAAGTGATTGATGGTTGGTGGTACAAAGTTATGATTTATTGCCAAAATCCCCGCAATTCCCTCTACTGCGCCTGCGCCACCCAATAAGTGACCTGTCATGGATTTGGTTGAACTGATATTTAATTTGTAAGCATAGTCGCCAAAAACGGACTGAATTGCCTTCACTTCCGCAATGTCACCCAGTGGTGTAGAAGTCCCGTGAACATTGATATAATCCACGTCTTCGATGTTTAATTTCGCTTCTTTCAAAGCCAAATTCATAACTGTTTTCACACTCAATCCTTCTGGGTGCGGTGCGGTGATGTGATGAGCATCCGCTGTAGCAGCTACTCCAACAACCTCGCCATAAATAGTTGCACCCCGTTTTTTCGCGTGTTCTAATTCCTCCAAAACAATCGTTCCTGCTCCTTCTCCCAAGACAAAACCGTCACGTTCACCATCAAAAGGACGACTCGCCGTAGCAGGATCATCATTTCGAGTAGAAAGCGCTTTCATTGAAGAAAAACCACCCATCGCTGTTTCTACAATTGTTGATTCTGCGCCACCAGTTACGATGATATCATTCCGTCCCAATCGAATATAATCGTAGGCATTCATAATCGCATGATTAGAAGACGCACATGCCGAAACGGTGGAGTAATTGATACCTCGGTAGCCATATTTAATTGAAATCTGACCGGGGGCAATATCGCAAATCATTTTTGGAATCATGAAAGGATTGAAACGCGGCGTACCACTTCCTTTGGCAAAATCTAGAATATCTCCTTGTAAAGTTGTCAATCCGCCGATACCTGACGCATAGATAACGCCAATTCGGTCAGCATTTAAATTAGAAATCTCGTCAATTCCCGCCATCTTTATCGCTTCATCAGCAGACACCAAACAGACCACTGTAAAACGGTCAATTTTGCGTAATTCTTTCCTGTTAAAATGGTCGAGTGGATTGAAATTCTTTATTTCTGCGGCAAATCGGGTTTTAAATTTTGATGCGTCGAATTGAGTAATCGGACATGCGCCACTAACCCCATTTTGCAAGCCCGAAAGGTATTCGGATGCAGTGTTTCCAATGGGCGTAATTGCGCCAAAACCAGTAATGACAACCCTTTTCATATACAATACTTATTGGAAATTGGACAATTTTTAAATAAAATAGTGTTCACGGTCGTGATGATTAAACTGCTTATTTTTTTTAAAAAAATAAGCAGTTTATTTGCCCAAGTTGGTATTTCAAATTAAAAAAGTACTCCTCATAAAGAAGAGAAAAAATTATCCCGACAGTAGTCGAGATAATTTTTTTTTGTTCGTTAAAACACTTCGTTGTTTAACGCAATATTACTAAGCCTTAACTTGGCTTTCTAAGTAAGTGATTGCATTACCAACGGTCTGAATATTTTCAGCTTCTTCATCTGGAATAGAAATATCAAATTCTTTTTCGAATTCCATGATAAGTTCAACTGTATCCAATGAATCAGCACCTAAATCGTTGGTGAAGCTTGCGTCTGCAACAACTTCGCCTGCGTCAACACCTAATTTGTCAACAATAATTTTACTAACTCTTTCTGCTATATTAGCCATAATCAAAATTCTTTTTGTTTTGCAAAAATTTTTGCAAAGTAACACATAACTAAATTACAAACCAAAGGTTTATTTCTTTTTTTTAATCACCATAAGTCTAATTCATTCATTATTAGTATTATATAGATTTAATTTTAACATAATTAACTAGAGAGAATGATGCCATTTAGCAAAAAAGAGCTATTAGGTTTATAAAAAATAAGTAATTTTACCGAAAAAAAATTGCAATGCTAACAGTTTTCGGCATCCGTCATCATGGTCCTGGCTCTGCAAAAAGTCTAAAAACGGCTTTAAATAATCTTGCGCCCGATTGCATCCTTATCGAGTGTCCGGCCGATGCGGAGACAATGTTGCCGTTTGTGGAAAACGAAAACCTGAAACCGCCTGTCGCATTATTAATTTATAATTCTAAGAGGTTGACGCAGGCAGCGTACATTCCGTTTGCCGATTTTTCACCAGAATGGCAGGCAATGAAATATGCGATGAAGCGCGAAATTCCAGTTCGGTGTATGGACTTGCCGATGAACCTGACGTTTACCATCAATCAAGAGGAGGCTGAGAAAAAGCAATTGAAATTTGAAACAGGTAAGCAATTAACGAAAGATGACAAAACATTCCGAAAGGACCCCCTGGGTTATATGGCGGAAATTGCGGGCTATTCGGATAGCGAACGTTGGTGGGAAGTGACGTTTGAAAGTGCGGAGAATGAAACGGAGATTTTTCCCTCTATTTTAGAAATGATGACGGCATTGCGGCAAGAAGAAATTCGGAAAGAATCGGTCGAGACCTTGCGACGGGAAGCGTACATGCGGAAAATTATTCGAAAGGCGATTAAAGACGGTTTTGAAAATATCGCAATTGTTTGTGGAGCATGGCATGCGCCTGTTTTACACAATGTTGCGCATTATAAACAGAGTACTGACAACGCAATTTTAAAAGGTCTCAAACAGACTTCAACGAAAGCAACTTGGGTACCTTGGAGTTACGACCGATTGACGTATTTGAGTGGCTACGGAGCTGGTGTTTTATCGCCAGCTTGGTATGAAATGTTATTTTCAAATCGGAAAGAAACGACGATGCGTTGGATGACAAAAGTGGCGCGGATGTTTCGCAAAAAAGACCTGGATGCATCCGCTGCACGTGTAATTGAAGCGGTGCGGTTAGCGAATACCTTGGCGACGTTACGGGGATTGTCTTTACCAGGAATTGAGGAGATGAAAGAGGCGGCAGTGAGTATTATTTGTGAGGGTGATGAGGGTCTGTTACAGTTGATTGAAAAGCAATTAATTATTGGAAAAAAAGTCGGGAATGTACCGCCAGAGATTCCCGTTATCCCTTTGCAACAAGACTTGGAGAAGACGATAAAATCAGCGCGCCTATCCAGTTATTGGAAAAATACGGAAGAACTTTGGCTGAAAGCAAATGCCAGCAATCCACGCGGCGGCATTGACCTGCGGGAAGAAAAAGACCTCTTGAAAAGTCATCTTTTGCATCGGCTGAATTTGTTGGGTTTGCATTGGGGAAAATTGCAAAAAGAAGGTCGCTATGACCTCGGTAGCTTTAAAGAATATTGGAAATTGAAGTGGAAAGCAGAGTTTTCTATCCGCATTATCGAAGCAGGAATGTGGGGAAATACCGTTTACGAAGCAAGCGTTAATTTTGTGAAGAAACAACTGCCAGAAATTGAGCAATTACCTGAAGTGACGGCTTTGGTAGAACAAGCATTGAATGCCAACTTGGAAGATGCCATCGACGATTTAATTGCGCACTTGCAAAATCTCGCGGCAGTCACACAAGACGTTTATCACCTCATGGATACCTTGCCTTCTTTAGTGAATATTGTGCGATATGGCAATGCGCGGAAAACAGATATTCAGTTAGTAGCGCAAGTTGTTGAGCGAATTATTCCGAGGATTTGTATTGCGTTGCCAGGCGTTTGTGTTTCCTTGAATGAAGCCGCCTCGGAGGTTGTTTTTCAAAAATTAATGTCTACGCATCGCGCGCTCGGTTTGCTAAATGAAGCGGAACACAACAATGCTTGGTTTCAGACTTTAAAGAATGTCGCGCAGATGGAAAAAGTTAATGGGCGATTGAATGGGGCGTGTACGAGATTGCTGTTTGATAAAGGACTTTTTGATATTAATTTGACGACGACACAGATGCGTTATCATTTGTCGAAAGGGAACGATACACTTCATGCGGCGGCTTGGATTGAAGGGTTTCTATACGGCAGTGGACTTTTGTTGATTCACAATCCGTCGCTTTGGAATATTCTGGATGAATGGATTGAGGAACTGGAATGGTTGGATTTTAAAGAAATTGTGCCGTTATTGCGGCGCACTTTTTCGCAGTTTCCAGCCGGAGAAAAGGCGAAGATGATGGATTTGGCGAAGCGAGGGCAATTGACGGAAGTGACGATAGCTAATGGGGAAAGTGAATATGATTTGGAACGGGCGGAACGGGTTTTGCCAGTGGTTCAATTATTATTGGGAATTGAATAATTAGATGGACTGCATCAGGTTACAATAGCCTTTTTAAACAAAAGCCCCTACTCAATCGTTTTTTTACATTAATTCAATTTCTTTTTTATAAAAAAAGAGTCTTTTGCGGAGTGCGTTATAAAATGTAGTCCACAGATAAAATATTAAAATATTAAAATATTAAAAAAATGGTTTCAAAAAAAATGGAAAAGGCGTTGAACGACCAGATTGCCTTGGAAGGATATGCTTCTTACTTTTATTTGTCAATGGCATCTTGGTGCGACCAAGAAGGTTTAAGCGGTTGTGCAACGTTTATGCACCGCCAATCCATTGAAGAACGAGAGCATATGTTGCGGTTGTTTCACTATATCAGTGAGGTAGATGGACATGCAATTACACCAGGTATCAATCAGCCACCGCATTCATGGGAATCTATTCAGGTGATGTTTCAAGAAGTATTTGAGCATGAGCAGAAAGTGACGAAGTCTATCAATAAATTGCTGGATTTGTGCTACAAAGAAGAAGACCACGGAACATTAAATTTCTTGCAGTGGTATGTGGAAGAACAGCGGGAAGAAGAAGCGTTGATGCGCCAAATTTTGGACATGCTGAAACTGATTGGCACAGGTCCACAAAGTCTGTATTTTATTGATAAAGAAGTCGCGGCAGTGAATGTAGCGGAAGCAGCAGCCGAGGCGGCGGGGGAAGCATAATTTGCGATTTGATTTCAAGGCTACATTGGTTAAAAAAATGAGTAATGTAACTTTAGGAACGCGAAATAAATAACATTCCAAGAATGTAACTTTATTTAATTCGCGTTCCTTAACATTTTGGATAAAAAAAATTAATGAAAGAAAAAATTCAATATAAGATATTAGCGGCAGAATTGGCAACTTACTTGCCTGCGTTAGCGAATGCATCAGATTCGGTCGTTACAAATGACGTTTCTTTGTACCCAATTTTTGTCATTCACCAACATTTTGTCGATATTGGCATACAAATGGTGGATAAAGAAAAGGTAAGTGGTAATTGGTCTGTGAATATCTCAACTTTAGAGGAATTTGTGACCAAGCAAGTTATCACTTCAGAGAAGGTGGATGACTTTAGAAAAGTTTATAAGGAAAAGCAGAAAGAATTTTGCCTTTTCGTTTTAAGTGAATTAGGCGCAGATTTTATATTCTTACCAAAAAATGGAGATATATAACTTGTAGTTTTTTCATGATCTGTCCACTGATTGGCTACCCACAGCTACTGAAATACTTTTCTCCTCCTGCAAGTTCGGCTTTTTAGAATTTTGTACTCACTTTTATTAATTTATCATCGTGGACACAAGCTACACATACAACACAAATAACGAACTATCGGTGCAAGATAAAGCCTCGATGACTAACCGTGTTTTGCTCATCGAAGACAACCCTGGAGATGCTCGTTTGGTGGAAATCTTATTGATGGAATCCGATTTGTTGGAGTGTGAAGTGATTAATAAGACGTCACTTGGTGATGGAATGGCGCTATTGGAAAAAGGTGAGGAATTTGCGGCAATTTTATTAGATTTAACGTTGCCGGATAGTCGTGGTTTTGAAACTTTGGAACGATTGTTAACCAAATTTCCAAATAATAACGTGATTGTTTTAACTGGATTGGCGGATAAGCGTTTGGGATTGATGGCGGTAAAAGCTGGAGCGCAAGATTTTTTAGTAAAAGGGGCATTTGATTCAGATTTATTAGCAAAATCACTTCGGTTTTCAATAGAAAGAAGCCATGTTTTAAAACGATTGGAGGAAACACAGCGAATTGCCAATATTGGAAATTGGGAATTCAATCCAGCAACGGGTGCATTTCAGGCAAGTGAAGAAATTTATCGAATTTTTGGTTTTCCTCCTCGGACGACAATTTTTACGGGACAAGATATTCAGAGTCCACAATCTTCATTTTACTTATTTCACTTATTACATCAAGAGGTGATGGAGGTTGGAAAGATGAAAAAGGATGTTAAAATTCGACAGCAAAATGGTGGAATGCGTTTTGCTTACGTGCAGTGTGAAGTAGGTAAAAAAGCGGATAACTCCTTAGTCATTCACGGAATTTTACAAGATATTTCTGATAGAAAATTGACGGAGCAAGAAATGGTGAAAAGCCAAGAACGTTATCAAGAGATTTTTTCGCAAAGTAAAGATGCAATTTTCATTTGTACATTAGATGGAAAATTTGTGGACTTTAATCAATCGACAATCGACCTTTTTGGATATGAAAAAAATGAATTGTCAATCTTGCGAGATGCGCATGATTTATATTATCCATCAGAAAAAAAGAATGAATTTTTAATGAAATTGAAGACGCAAAAATCGGTTAAAGATTTTGCGATTCAGGTAGCGAATAAACGTGGAGAAGTACGGCACTGCGTCATTACTGCAAATATTTTGATAACGGATGATTTTATTGGTTACAACTGTATTTGTCGCGATGTGACGGAGCGAAAAAGTGCGGAAAAACTAAGAAAAGCCAGAGATTTAGCCAATCAGTCCGCCAAAATGAAGGAACAATTCATCGCGAGTGTCAGCCACGAAATGCGGACGCCAATGAATGCCGTTTTGGGGATGAGTAATATTTTAGTACAAATGGATTTGAAGGAGGAGCCGATGAATTTGGTAAAATCCATCAAGCAATCTTCTGAAATTTTGCTCGGCGTTGTGAATGATATTTTGGAAATATCAGCTATCCAAAACGGTAAAATTGTTTTTTCAAATCAGCACTTTGATTTGCAAAGCATTCTCGATAATTTGGTGAATGTGATGCAGTATAAGGCGCAGGAGAAAGATATGTTTATCGAGATTATAATGGAGGAAGGAATTCCTCAATATTTGCAAGGAGATAAATTGCGGCTGAATCAAATTTTATATAATTTGGTCGGAAATGCCATTAAGTTTACAGACGAAGGTTTTGTTAAGATTTACATCAAAAAACTAAACGATATTCTCGACAGCGTCCAATTGCAATTCATTGTCGAAGATTCTGGAATTGGGATTGCGTTTGATAAAGTAGATGCTGTTTTTGAAACCTTTACGCGGATTCGACAGAAAGATAGAATTTTTGAAGGAACGGGATTAGGGCTTTCTATTTGTAAAAATTTGGTGGAACAACAAGGTGGGAAAATCGGTGCTATCAGTGAAGAAGGCATTGGTTCAAAATTCTTTTTTGACCTGATTTTTGAAATTGGCGACTCTGACCAAGTGAATGACGGAACGGTGGAAGTCCAAGAAATTGATTTTGATGAGTCGTTGCCATTCAATTTATTACTGGTGGAAGACCTCAAAATGAACCAAATTGTCGCTAAGAAAACGTTGACACGACGGTTTGAAAACATCAATTTGACAATTGCAGGGAATGGACAAATTGCGGTTGATTTATTAAAAGAAAAATCTTTCGACATCATTTTGATGGATATCCAAATGCCGGTCATGGATGGTTATGAAGCGACAAAATATATCCGGGAAGAAATGCCCGAAGAAGTGGCGACGATGCCGATTTTGGCGATGACAGCACACGCGCATATCGCTAAAGATGAAAAATTTAAGGAATATGGTATGGATGATTTCGTACTAAAACCTTTTGAACCTGAAGACTTATTTTACAAGATTAAAAAATATATTTCGCAAAATAAGAAATGAGAAGTCAACAGTCAGACCGCAAAGCAGTCTGACTATTGACTTCTCATTTTTACAAATCATATATCCAATGAGTACTGGGACTCCACACAATTTTATCGATTTATCTTACTTGGAATTGATGTCTGACGGCGACCACGACATGAAGAAAACTATGCTCGAAATGTTGCTCGAAGAATTGCCCGAAGAGATTCAAAAAATGAGCGAATTGACGGCTGCCCAAGATTGGGAAGAACTCAGTAATGTGAGCCATAAAATGAAATCAACGCTTTCATTTGTTGGTTACGAAGCGATGACAGAAATGAACAAAGAGTTAGAATTACTTTCCAACCATGCTGGAAATCCTAAACGAATAATTGCGTTGATGGGGCAATTAGAGAAAAAGACGGCGGAGGTAATGCCAGAGATTCAGGCGGAATTTGAGGCATAAGTAACGCGTAATTCGGTAATTTTATAAACATCTTTTTCCGCTATTTTTCCTTTAAAAATTTCTTCAATGACACTGGCTATTCAAGAATTTTTAAAGAAAAACTATCGAAAAGATCTTGTCTGAAAATTTTACCGAATTAATTACCACGTGTTACTTAATTTGGTGTAAAAAAATAGAGTTTTTAAGTTTGCTAAATTTTAAAAATTTAGCAAACTTTATGCTAAACTGAAATTTTCACTGTTTTCTAATAAGTTTTCCACACTGTTTTCCACACGATGTGGAAAAACGCTGGCGAAGCATTTTAAGATTTGTATCTTGCTTTTTTCATCAGCAACAAATTTTAAAATGAGACGAACCGATAGACTCCTTATCCTATTTTTTGGATTGTGCTGCGCCAACTTGTTTTTTGAATTCCAATTCTCTAAATTGGGAATTTTCTGCACCAAGCCATTTTTGATGATTATCTTGTCGGCGTGGTTTTATTTAAAAACGAAAGACAATTTTACCGCTTTTCATAAATTTTTATTGGCGGGTTTTATCTTTTCTATGTTTGGAGATACTTTCTTGATGTTTGTGGAAAATAAGCCGGCAAGACCTGAATTTTTCCTTTATGGATTGAGTAGTTTTTTGGTTACACATATCTTCTATTTACTCGCTTTTTTAAAATTCCCATCCACGAAAAAAGGCTTAATTCAACGAAAATCATTCTGGGTTTTACCTTTCATTTTACTTTTTTTTGGCAATATTCTTACGCTTTGGTCCGGCATACCCACACCGATGAAAATTCCCGTAGTCGTTTATAGTTTGGCAATTGTTTTGATGGCAATCAGTGCGCTAAATTTGCAAGGAAAAGTATCAGAAAATATTTTCAAATGGATATTTATAGGGGCAATTTTATTTGTCATTTCGGATAGTTTGATTGGACTAAATAAATTTAGAAGCGACGATTTTCAAATTCCATTGGTAAGGATATTAATTATGAGCTTCTACTTGTCGGGGCAGTATTTGCTGGCGAAAGGGGGAAGTTTGGTGAAAACGCGTCTTTAAATAAAAGATGGATAATAATTTATTTTGAAGCGATTTTCTTATTTGACAAATTATAATTTGTGCGTAATTATTTGTTAATTTGACCTTCTAAGAAATCAAAATTTACGCTCAATGAAAAACCTTTACTCTTTTCTGCTATTGCTATTGCTATTGCTATTCTATAGAAACTGATAGTTTTTTTCTAAAAGACGACTTCAAAACATGGTGATTTTGAAAATCACCATGTTTTTTTAACTAAAATTACGAACTACTTATTCAATTCAAAAGCAATTTTATCCCCCTTTGCCACGCCATTCGTCGTCGTCCAACCTCCGTTCACTTCCACCACATATTTAGCCAATCCACGCGACGGCATGCTTTTCATCGAAAGTGGTTTGGCATCTTTATAAATGTCTACAATCGTCGAATCCGCGCCCACATATATAATGTCCAAGGAGATGTAAGTATTCTTCATCCAAAAACCTTGTTGTTCGTTATTTTCCATAATGAACAACATCCCTTGGTCGTCTCTCATGCTTCTGCGATACATCAAACCTTGCGCGCGCTGTGCTTCGTCATTCGCCAATTCGATGTCGATATTTTTAATAGTGCTGCCTGTATTGCCGTTGACAAACGACAAGCTACCTTCTTTTAAAAACGTTGGTTCTTTCACTTCAGTTGCGTTATTTGATCTTGGTAATTGTGAAAATACCCATGCGCCAATTGCCAGTGCCAACAAGGCAATCATGGCGTATCGCTTCCAAGTCATAGGCTTTTTACGAACAGTGCCTTTGTTGCGTTCAGAGGTTGGGGTTAGTTTTTTCTTCTTTGGTTTGTAATTTGACATTGTTTGTATTTTAATAGAGTGTTCGTGTGTTTGTGTTTTTGTGTTTAAGTATCACACAAGCAAACGAGTAGTCTTACCATTTTTATTAAAAAATTATGTCAAAACGTGGTCTGAAATTCATGTAAAAATGAAAGTTACAATTCATAAAAAATGATTATCAATTGTTTACTTCACATTAACACATAAAAAACACGAACACATCAACACATTCATTTATTTCTTCTCCAAAATTTCCCTTAACAACGCATTCGTCGCCTTCGGTTCTGCTTTCCCTTTCGCCGCTCGCATCACTTCGCCCATAAAAAAGCCAATCAGCCCTTTCTTTCCTTTTTGATAAACTTTCACCTTATCTGGAAATTTAGCAACGACCTCCTCTACAATATTTCTCAAAAAGTCTTCATCTGCAGATTGAATCAAATTCATCGCTTTCGCCAAAGCTTCCGGCGACTCGTTTGGTTTTTCAATCATTGCTGGAAAAAGCTGTTGGTACGCCGTGGTATTATTCACCTTTCCTTCATCAATTAATCGTATTAAGCCAGCCAAATGTTCCACAGAAATGGGTAAATCTGCCAAGTCCATTTTATTTTCTTGTAAAAATGGATTGATTTTATTGATGATTAAATTAGCTGCCGCCTTGTAACTACTGGTATTTTCTGCCAAATTTAAAAAGAAAAACGCAGTTGCCTTTTCTTCTGTTAATAAATTGGTGTCGTACGCATTTAATTTAAATTCCGTCATCAAACGCTGCCGCAATGCTTTCGGTAACGGTGGCATTTCAGTTTTAATTCGTTCAATTTGTGCATCAGAAATCACCATTGGTGGCAAATCTGGGTCTGCAAAATATCGGTAATCGTGCGCGTTTTCCTTTGTTCTCAGCGGTGAAGTTCTACCGGTCACAGGGTCAAAGTTTAGCGTCTGCTGCTGCACTTGCCCACCACTTTCTATCAAATCAATTTGGCGGTTCGTTTCGAATTTAATCGCATTCCGAGCATTCCGCATCGAATTCATATTCTTAACCTCACAACGCTCGCCATACTTCTCCGCTCCTTTCAAACGTACCGATACATTACAATCGCAGCGCAACGACCCTTCTTGCATATTCCCATCCGAAATTTCCAAATATCGCACCAGTTGCCGCATCGCGCTCATAAAGACATCCACTTCTTCTCCCGACCGCAAATCTGGTTCAGACACAATTTCCAACAAGGGCACACCAGCACGATTCAAGTCCACCAAAGTGTTTTCTGGGTCTTGGTCGTGGATAGATTTGCCAGCGTCTTCTTCCATATGTATATGGTGTAGCCGAATTATTTTAGTCTCACCGCCCACTTCAATTTCCACCGAACCACCGATACAAATAGGTGCGCGGTCTTGCGTAATCTGATAACCTTTCGGTAAATCTGTGTAAAAATAATTCTTACGGTCAAAGGCAGTCTGCTGGTTGATTTCGCAACCCAATGCCAAACCTAATCGAATGGCAAATTCTATCTGTCGCTTATTCAAACGTGGCAAAGTACCTGGATGTCCTAAGGAAATTGCACTAATATGAGTATTCGGAGAACCGCCAAACGTCGCGCTATCGGCACAAAATGCTTTGCTATTGGTACTGAGTTGGACGTGGGTTTCGAGCCCGATTACAGTTTCGTATTGGTCGTAAAGCGTCATATTTTTTTTGTTTTTTGTAGCAGTGACTAAAGTCGCTACTACAAATAAAATGCCCAAACCTTCAATTTGAAAGTTTGGGCGATTCTTCTCTCTGACAAGAAAAATCTTACAAAGAAGCAAGCCTCTTCGGACTCCTCATTCCTAAGAGTCATTTAAGTTAATCCTGTCGGTCAATTTAATTGATTATTGCGTCTGTCCTTCGTTAAAATACTTTTTGCTATTGCTCTTTTTGCTATTAGCAAAAACCAACTCATATAGCAAAGGCAATATCTGTGTTTTTCACCTCGTTCAGACACAATACTCAACCCAATTCATCCGACACTATTATTTTACCGTTACTTAGTTAAATAGGGATAGCAAAGGTAAGCAAACGAATTCATATTTTCAAAAAGGCAATTAAAGCTGTTTGTTGTCATTTTCATAAAAAAATACACAAAACATAATTAAATAATTTACATTTTTTTGGCAAAAAAGTACTAAAATATTTGGACAGAACATTAAATGAAACTAATTTTATGCCATAATTAGTTTTTAACATCAAAAAGGTTACAATATATATCTTATGTTACAAACTATTCGCAACTTCTTAAGTCCTACAAAACCTGCATAAGTCTTAAAAATTACGCAGTTTTCTACTATTTTAGCTAATTGTAATCAAATAAAATACACGCTCTCTGAAATCCCAGAAACTGCCTTGCGCATTGCGAAACTCATTATGGCCTCGGCCCAGAACAATAATAAATACTACGAGATACAGGAGTAACGCGACGGCACATTCACAGCGCTCTATGGTCGGGTGGGTAGCCGCAGTGCGACGGCGACTTACCCGATGGCGCAGTGGGACAAGAAATTTCGGGAGAAAACCCGCAAAAGTTATAAAGACCAAACGCATCTCTTCGCCACCAGAACTTCGGTGGCCGAGTTTGCAACAATTGACAATGCGTTAATTCGCGATTTAATGGACGATTTGTTACGATTTGCCCGTCAGTCTATCTTCACAAACTATAATGCTTCTTCGGAAGAGGTTACCCAAAAACAAGTTGAGCAAGCCCAGCATAAACTTAATTTATTGGTTAGCAAAGTGGTTTTGAAGGTAGACGCGGCGGCGTTTAATCGCGACTTGATTGAATTATATAGCATTATTCCCCGAAAAATTCGACAAGTAAAAGACCATCTTATTGAAGCTCCTCAAAACACCAGCGACCTCGAAATTATTGAAAATAAATTAGCTAAAGAGCAAGCCACGCTCGATGTCATGCGCGGACAAGTGGAACAAACGGACAGCTCTGAAGAAACCACGCCGCAGACTTTACTCGATGCGTTTGGCTTGCAAATTCAGTCTGTTGAAAATGCTAAATTGATTAAAAATATCAAGAAAATGATGGGCGACGATGCCGATAAATTTAAGCAAGCATACCACGTCGTCAACTTGCGTTCTCAGCAACATTTTAATCACCGTGTAAACGACAGTACCAACCCTAAGACCGAACTTTTCTGGCACAGAAGCCGCAATGAAAATTGGTCGAGTGGCAATCACAATCGAGGCTTCCTCGCGCTCTATGATGTCCATGTGGGTAAGCAATGTAAGATTAGAAACCATCAATCTTGGTGTTCTAATTTGAGTACTGAAAATCTCAAAAAAAACAAGACCAAAATGCCGACTCGCTTTTCGCCAAAGGCGGTGTAGATTTGAGAAATAACGAGTATGTCGTTTACAATCAAAATCAATGTACGGTACACGGTATTTTATAGAAGTCAACTAAAATTTAGGTACTGGGTATTAGATACCTGGTGCGCCCAGGACCCAACACCTAATACCCAGAACCTAACTTTTAGTGAAATAGTGTGATTCGAATCGGAGCTGCTCTTCAAAGACGACATTTGAAAGCAGCTCCTTTTATTTTTTTTAAAAATTGGAACGAAATTTTCATTAAGAACAATATAATTCGGTGAATATCTGTTTTTTAGACATTAATATAATTATAATTTAAAATAAAAAAACCATGTTTCAAAGTACAAATCATTCAAAAATCGCGGGGAAAACGGCGGTCAAACAAGCTGCTGAACATTTGATGCTTTCCAACGGGGGAACGACGACTTTAGAAGTTAAAAGCCTTTTGAGACAACAAGGGTATGACGCATATCAATCAGATATTTCAATGTGGATGGATAGATTGTCGTATGAATTAGATTGGGAATTTTCATTTAATGGGCGTAACCGAAGTTACCGGTATCGACTGGAAATGGACTACGGATTGAGCGATGATTTGCCTGCATTTTCGCTGAATTAGAAATTTTAAAACATCAATACAAGTACAAAAGGGACAATGATGACTCACCGTAGCTAAAAATTATTTGGAGGCCACCTAGTTATCCAAAGGCATTGAATTTAGGCTTGTTTTCAAAATTAGGTTTCAAAACTAAAAAGCCCTCATTTCTAATCAGAAATGAAGGCTTTTTTATAAAAACAAAAGTCGAAAATTACCACTTTACAAAAACTCGCAACTCATCTATTTAATTCCAAATGCTTTTTTCACTTTGCTTACATAGTCCAATTTTTCCCAAGTAAATGTCTCCACTTTCTTAGAAATTGTCTTACCAGAACCATCCGTGAAAGAAACTGTTTTCTTTTCTGGCGTACGTCCCATGTGACCATAAGCCGCTGATTCAGAGTAAATTGGTGCTCGCAATTTTAAACGTGTTTCGATATAGTAAGGACGCATATCGAATACTTTTTCAACGATTTTAGCGATTTTGCCATCGTTCATTTTGACCTTTGCCGAACCGTAAGTATTTACATAAATATTAGTTGGTTTCGCTACACCGATAGCGTAAGAGACCTGCACCAAAATTTCTTCACAAACACCAGCTGCTACCAAATTTTTTGCAACATGACGTGTTGCATACGCTGCAGAACGATCAACTTTTGACGGGTCTTTTCCAGAAAAAGCACCACCACCGTGCGCACCTTTACCACCGTAAGTATCAACGATAATTTTACGACCTGTCAAACCAGTATCACCGTGCGGGCCACCAATGACAAACTTACCCGTTGGATTTACGTGATAAGTGATTTTTTTACCAAACAACTTTTGTGTCGTTTTATTACACAATGCTTTCACTCGTGGAATGACAATATTGATGACATCTCGTTTGATTTTTGCCAACATTTTCTTGTCTTTATCAAAATCATCATGCTGCGTAGAAACAACAATGGTGTCAATTCTTTGTGGCTTATTGTCATCAGAATATTCGATAGTTACCTGCGATTTGCTATCCGGACGCAAGTAAGTCATCTCTTTACCAGCTTTGCGGATATCCGCCATGACCTGCAAAATCTTGTGAGATAAATCCAGTGCCAATGGCATGTAATTATCCGTTTCATTAGTTGCATAGCCAAACATCATCCCTTGGTCACCTGCACCTTGGTCTTCTTTTTTAGCACGCACGACACCCTGATTAATTTCAGGAGACTGCTCGTGAATAGCAGATAAAACGCCACAAGAGTTCGCTTCAAACATGTACTCCGATTTGGTGTAACCGATACGAGTAATGACGTCACGAGCGATTTGTTGCACGTCCAAATAAGTCTTCGTTTTAACTTCACCTGCAAGTACCACTTGTCCAGTAGTTACCAAGGTTTCACAAGCTACTTTCGAGTTTGGGTCAAACGCGATAAAGTGGTCAACAAGGGCATCCGAAATTTGGTCGGCTACTTTGTCTGGGTGTCCTTCAGAAACAGATTCTGATGTAAATAAGTAAGGCATATTAATTGATTCGATTAATTTCGATTGAGTCGATTAGTTCGATTTTTTCTGTAAAAAAAAGAGGTGCGGCAAAAAAATAACTGTCACTTCGATTATCTTGCCTCGTTTTTGATAGAAAAATATTCAATCGAATAGATTGAGTGTTAAGGGGTTCTTTCCGCCCCAAATTTCAAGTAGGGACAAAGGTAGGAAAAAGGATAAAAATGGTAGGGAATATACAGAAAATTAAACGTTTTTTTAAGATATTATTTTTTTTGTACATATAAAAGACATTAAATTAGAATCGTTTTTAGAACGATAAAATGGGCAGGTCGAATGGAAAAAGGAATCTATTATTTTTGTGTTTTTTAGACGGAAAAAGAATGGGCATAACGGCCTGAATTATTTTGTTTCTTTTACTTAAGAGTCCTGCGATGATAATATTATTGTAAGTCCATCCTATCTAAAAAGACGTCAACATTCAATCCTCCTCAGTACAGTTGGAAAATTTCTGTCATAATTTCGCTATTTCCTTGATTCCACCTTTTGATACAAAAACTAGGCGGTGTATCAAATGTAATGCTTTTTAAAGTGACAACGAAAACAAATCATAACTTTGTAGTAACCACACTCAAAACTTATGTATATATTGTCCAAGTTACCACAGCACAAATATAAAAAAGAATGGGCATACTTATTATGGCAAGCAGAACCATCGTTGCAATTGCTGCGGTCGTCAGTTTGTTTTGAATAATAACCATACGAAATCAGAGCGGCTAAAATCACTCATCAAAAATTCTTTGAAAGAACGAATATCTCTTCGTAGTATTTGTAGATTTTTTAATGTCAGCCTTACTTGGTTACAGTCGTTTGCCCATTTATTTTGGGAACAAACTCCTGATGACTTGGGACTTAATCCTGCGGTTATAAAAAAGATAAAACGTCTGCAAGTCTTTGGTATTCAGGCAGATGAGTTATGGTCTTTTGTCCAAAAAAAGCGAATAAACGATGGATTTGGGTAGCTTATAATCCTGTACATCGTTTGGTAGTTGCCTATCATATTGGTGGGCGAGGCAAAAAAGCAGCAAATAAATTTTGAAACAAGATTCCAGAAATTTTAAAAAACTGTTTTTTTG
>JBLHWU010000013.1:0-44695 GCA_047629355.1 Saprospiraceae bacterium
CCTAAACAGATTAAATTAATTCCTAAAATTAGTCCAAGTATAGCGTTCTTTCTGGTAAAATTTTTCATTGGTATTTTTTTTTAAAAGCGATTTATTAGGAGTAAAATTTATACAAAAAAAAAAAACGAAAATGCCGATTTTTCATAGAATTCTCCATTTTTTAACGTTTTCTATTTCCACAAGAATTATAATGCCTTCAAGAATAAAATCCCTAATTTTGACCTTTTTACAACAACAACCATTTTTTTATGAAAAAAACTTTCCTCATCTTCGACATAGACGGCACACTACTCTATTCTAATAAAATTGACAGCCAATGTTTCGCCGAGACGTATCAAAAAATTTACAATATCCCTTTCCCCACCATTGATTGGACTAAGTTTCCGCACGTCACCGATGATACTATTTTTAAAACAGCGTATCGAAATCATTTTCAAAAAGAAGTGGAACAAGCGGAAATGGAGGATTTTAAAGAAGCATTTGTTAGTCTTTTAAATGAAAGGCGAAATGAATCACCCGAAGAATTTAAGGAAATTCCGTTTTCTAAAATTACGGTTGATAAGTTATTGGAGGATGACAATTTTGAAATAGGAATCGGCACTGGCGGCTGGCTAAAACCTGCGATGGTTAAACTTAGTCACGTCGGCATCCCGCATGAACGACTGCAAATGGGAACGGCTGATGGAAATTTGACTCGCGAAGACATTGTGAAGGAAGTTTTAGGCAAAGCGCAAAAACAATTTTCTTTCGATGAAGTCGTATACGTCGGAGATGCCAGATGGGACGTAAAGACGACTCGCAATCTCAACATGAAATTTATCGGTATTCGCAGAAATGGAGACCATGACGCACTGCTAAAATTGGGCGCGACACAAGTCCTCTCAAATTTCTCAAATTATGATAAATTTCTTTTAGCTATTAAAAATGCAGCTCCTCCAAAACATTTATAAAGTTTTTAAAAAAAACTTTAAGGTTTCTTTCGCAGACTAACAGAGAGTTACATATTTTTTTCGAAAAATATGTTTATAATTCTTGGATATAAAAATAATGATTGTATATTTGCGCCACCTTAGAAAAAAGGGTGTTTTTTAAAGCAAAAACACAAGTATAAATATTGTTAAATGATTCCGTAGCTCAGTTGGTAGAGCACTTGACTTTTAATCAAGGGGTCCTGGGTTCGAGCCCCAGCGGGGTCACCATTTAACAACCGTTTACTTAAATAAACAGTTTTTTTTGGTAATCAATAGGTTAGCCTATTGATTACCAACTTCCAAAAAGCAATATTTATAGATTCCGTAGCTCAGTTGGTAGAGCACTTGACTTTTAATCAAGGGGTCCTGGGTTCGAGCCCCAGCGGGGTCACCATTTAGGAAGGGGTATTGAGCAATCAATATCCCTTTTCTTGTTTTAAAACGAACCTAGATAATCACTACCTGCTCCTTTCTTTATCATCTAATCTATACTTTTCTTAAGAAATTTATCCTTTCAAGCCTAAAATCTGTCCGCATTATTCTACTTTTGTCAATTAGCAAAACAAATATTCATAAGTAACGCGACGCGAAAGAAATTCGTCAAGTTGCTAAGTAAAAACAATTGGTTATTTGAGAAGTCCCGTGAAATCTAAATATATTAATGAGGAGTACTTTTTCAGTACCCCTTACTTTTAGCAAATAAAGTAGAGACTACTGAAAAAGTACCCGCTACTAAAAGCTTTGCAATCACAAGATTTGTCCAAGAACCAAACAATTTAATAAGTTGGTCTATATATAATGGTTCAAGTTATTAAATCGTTTCTCCTAATGCTTCAAATCATGAAAGACGAATATAAAACCATATCAGCTGCCAGCGAGGGCGAATTTCGAGATAGAGGTAGCAAGTTTTTCGCTTATGCTTTCCCAATCTATACCGAAAAGGACTTCCAAAATGCATTAGAAGAGGTTAAAAAAATGCATCCTAAAGCGCGGCATTTCTGCTATGCTTATCGAATAGGTTTGGATAGGAATAACTTTCGGGCAAACGATGACGGTGAACCCTCAGGAACTGCCGGCAAACCCATTTTAGGGCAATTCGATAGCTTTAGTATTACCAATGTTTTTACGGTGGTCGTGCGCTATTTCGGCGGTACGCTTTTAGGTGCTTCAGGTTTAATAAATGCTTATCGAACCAGTACTGCTAATGCTTTGGAAAATGCTGATATTATTGAAAAAACAGTAGAAGACATTTATAAAATCACCTTTGATTATTCCTTGATGAGCAATGTCATGAATGCGGTTAAAAAATTGGAACTGGAAATGGTTCGGCAAGATTTTGGTGAAATTGGTGTGTTAGAAGTAGCGATTCGTCAGGGGGAAAAAATAGAATTGATTAGGCAACTGCGGTCGAAAATTTCGGGAATTCGGATTGAAGAGATTGACGAGGTAAAAGTGGTCGCCGGATTGAAATTAGATTATTTATATACTCGATAAGTTGTGACCTTGAATAATTGACATTTTTAGACCAATACGGGCAGGCGAGAGATATTTTCTGTTTAAGAAACTTAAAAAATCATTGCATGATGCACGTAACAAAAGTTAGAGCTTGTTTGGAAATTTTATAGCCAAAAAAGCTATTTTTCAGAATATAATTTTGTTTTCAATTAAATGATTCTTTTGAGACAAACAACATTTAGGGTACATTTTTGATTGAGTTAAAATAAATATACATCAAATAAAAATTGGAAATATGATTCTGTTTTGTATATTTTATTTGTCTCAGTCAAAATTATATTTCGTATTAACTTATGTTTTAGTTGAAAATTTCCAAACAACTTCCAGTTTAACTTTTAAAAAGCGAGGAAATCATAAGACTTTCAAGCTTCAAAAAGAACAGTGCGCCTCACCTGCCGCGAGGGCGGTGTTTTTTTTGAGGGATAAGAGCGGTTTTGAAAACCGCTCTTATCCCTCAAACTCCCTTTGTCAAAATTTAACATCAAACCTATTTTTAAACGCAAATTATCACCCTAAATAAGATTTCAAATCATTGCGATTATACGACTTTCTCAACCGGCGAATCGCACGCTCTTTAATTTGACGAACGCGTTCCCGAGTCAAGCTATACATTTCTCCAATTTCTTCCAAAGTCAATGCTTTGTGTCCATTTAAGCCATAATAAGAGGATAAAACTTCGACTTCTCGCGGCGAAAGAATCGACAGTCCTTGCTGCACTTCTTCTTTCAAAGACTCTTCCATCATATTTTCATCCGGACCTAAACCGTCAGGAACTGTATTCAATTCCAACCAAGTTGCACTTCCATCTTCTGAGCCAACAGGCGCATCCATGGATACATGGCGACCATTTTGGCGTTGCATATGGATAACATCTTTGACCGTAATTCCAAGTATTTCAGCAAGTTCTTCGTTACTTGGTTCGCGCTCAAATTTTTGCACAAATGTGAGATGAGCTTCGTTGACTTTACCGTAGGAACTCACCTTATTTAACGGCAATCGAACAATACGTGAATATTCCACAATTGCCTGTAAAATCGACTGCCGAATCCACCAAACCGCATAAGAAATAAACTTAAAACCTTTGGTTTCATCAAAGCGTTTGGCGGCTTTCATCAAGCCAACATTTCCTTCATTGATCAGGTCACTCAATGACAAACCCTGATTTTGATATTGTTTGGCGACAGAAACGACAAACCGAAGATTAGCGCGGGTCATTTTATCGAGCGCATCTTGGTCTCCTTCTCTAATTTTTTTTGCCAAATTAGCCTCATCATCTCCAGAAAGCAATTCGATTTTCCCAATATCAGTCAGGTATTTATCTAATGCTAAACTCTCCCGAGCGGTTATTTTACTGGTAATTTTAAGTTGACGCATATTGAAGATTTAATGGCACCAGCTAGAGTCTATTCCTCTAGCTACATATGATTCAATTGATTATCTGAAACACTAAAGTATGGATATTTTAACAACATCTGCAAAAAAGTTGCCATTTATTTTATTTGGGTATTGACTTTTTCAAATATTTCATTATGAGAAGACTATACAAAACTACTAAAGGCTGAGATATTTTAGTTTTCAAAGGGAATTTTATTTCTAAAAAAAATGAGCAGCTAAAAAATAAGACATTTAAAACTTAGTAACGATAAAAAATAACTCTGCCATTTAGACAGGGCAAATTTCCCTCATCGTTCACTTGAAATCAGTCAAAGTATCAACAATTATCCTTCTTTTAAATAAAAACTGAGAAAAACTATCCACTGTCTAAATGGGGAACTTATTCTTTCACCGTTACTTAGTAAAAACATTAGGACACTATCTAAATATTAAACCTACTGCAACAAATCAGAAAGAACTAACTAAAACAAAGGGAGTCTGAGCGCGCTTTTCATTTATTAATAATTCCTAATATTTTGTTAATCAATTATTTAAATTGATTAACAAAATATTTTCGGCAGTATCGTGGCTTCGGCAAAGCACACTGTATTTTTTGAAGCTCGAAAATAGAAAATAGAAAATAGAAAATAGAAAATAGAAAATTAAGTAGATAATAGTTATTTCAGGGTTATTGCACTATTGCTTCATTTTTAAAAACTGATAGGCCATTCTAAAGTCAGGAATACCATAGCCCAATTCATTATCAGGAAAGTCAACTTGACTGCTACTTTGAATAATGGCTTGCATAATTTCGTGGTTGGTATTATTTGGAAAAGCTTGCCAAAGTGCTGCGACCATACCCGCGATAATTGGAGAGGAAAAAGAAGTTCCTCGCGAGCGATTCACCTTGGCACCATAGACCGAAGCGGTAACAACGCGCTGTCCCATCGCTACGATTTCGGGCTTGATTCGTCCATCAGCCGCAGGCCCAACTGAACTAAATCTAGCGCGTTCCAAATTGGATTTCACCGCACCAACGGTTAGAATATTTTCCGCATCTGCAGGTATGTCGATATACTTCCATTCCGTATCTCCTTCGTTGCCAGCACTATTAACGACAATCATTCCTTTTTGTCCAGCCAGAGAAGCTGCACGGGTTGCGATACCTGTCTTACCATTTAAATCTTCATAGGAATAATTCATTTTTTCATCAGAAAAAATGGTATATCCCAAAGAGGAATTTACCACATCGACGCCTAAGCTATCCGCATATTCTAAGCCTGCTACCCAATTACATTCTTCGATTAAATACTCACCACGGATGTCTTCCGTTTTCAAGCAAATATAAGTTGCATCGGGGGCCGTGCCGACCATAAGCCCAGGATAATTAGCTGCCATGGTCGATAAAACTTGTGAACCGTGCGAACTAGATTCAAAAACATATTCATCACCATCCACAAAATCACGGGGCAAAATCAATCGATTATTCGCTCGTAAGCTATCAAAAAACGGCATGATATCCACATTTGAAAACCCGCCATCTAAGATGGCAATCCAGATATCTTTCCCAGTAAAACCTTGATTGTGTAAAAAATCGCCGTTGAGCATTTTAATTTGTTCTTCAGCATGACCATAATAGTTATCCATCACAAAAACTTCAGGTAAAGAATCGCGCAATTTATCCTCTCGCCGTAGCAGGATTAATTTTGTTAGGTGCTTACCTACATATTTAATAGATTTGACAAAATTAAGGGCAGCTATTTTTGCTTCGGCATCCGCATTGACTAAAACACTGGCAGCATTCAGCCATTTAGAAGTAGAATGAATGGTTGCGCCAAGTGATTCCAGTTTTTCCAAATACACTTTATTAACAGGTAAATCTGTGGAATCATAGGTGATATTTTGTCGATGACGGCGTTGGATGGAACGTTGAGAAAGGAATTTTTCAGGTTGGTCAGCAGTATGCTCTGAATTCGCTTTGTCAGCAAACTCGACCCATATTTTTTTTAGTTCTCCTTTATTTTGGCTGAAAGAAAAAGTAAAAAAGCAACAAAAAAAAAGTGTATAGAATATTCTCATCAATTGCCCCTATTTTAGGGTATGCCATCAATTAAAAACTTCGGCAAACCATAGGGGCAAAGATAAGAAAATAAGAGGGGGATAAAAGGGAGTAGATTAATTTTCGCCCGAATATTTGTCACAAAATCAAGACGAACAGGATTCTCCCATCTGCCGCAAAGGTAATTTTATCTCTGAATTTCAAACAATTCAATTCGTTATTATTTTTACTTACAAATGCTTAAAACTGTTACCCTGTAAACACAAAAAACCTATAAAGAACTGTTTTACAACACATTAAGTCATTAAAATTTAATGGTCACCTTTATTTTTTTCTTATCGAAATGATAACTGCCGACAAAGCATAGGAACGCAAATTAAATAAATGCAGATTCTTGACAAGATATTTTATCCTTCCTTTTCACTTTAAAAATGCTCATTATATCAACATAAATCGCACTTTTAAAGCAAAAAGGAAGAACAAAACCTCACTCCCAAGAATCTGCATTTATTTATTCCGCGTTCGATAGCTTTTACGCACAAATACCGAAGGAATTATATCGTTAAATGACACTGTCATTTAACGCGCAAAAAATACGGATGGAATTTTGTTTTTTGACGTAGAGAAAAGTGTTCATTTTATTAGACCAAGGAAATTCTCACTTTCGCACTGCAATAAAATCAAGTGCGCGCTACTTGCGGCAGCGCAACTGAGGAAGTGTAAGAAAAACTGCATGCACACGTCAACAGTCTTTTGTGAGATATGTACTTGTTTAGAAATGCAGGCACAACGTGCCGACCCTCTTGGTGACAAAGTAATATTCTCTATCTTATAGCCACAGCGTGGCGGTACTCTTGAACTTTTGAAAAGCAAAGAGTGCCAGCACGCTGTGCCTAATGAATACGTGTACGTGCAGTTTTTCGTACACCCCAACTGAGGTTCTTGAGAGGCAAAATGGTTTTTATAAAACCGTTTTGTCACTTAAATCAAAAAATGCGTTTCAAAAGTTAATTTGAAACGCATTTTTACGCTGCTATTTTTAAGCTGCTTTTATAATTTAGGACATCTTACTTTCTCTTTCCGCGAACCTGGATGTACATACGCTACCGATAATTCAAAACCACCTCTATTGTTCGTTGGTTCAGATAATCTATTGGTTGCGATATCATAGCTGATACCGACGTTAACGCGACCCATTTCCAAAATAGCACTTACGGTGTATGTTGGTACACCAAAGGAAGTCGATTCACTTTGTACGCCCGTTGCCCCATTTTCACTAACATTCAAATTTTTTGAAAAATGAGACCAGAAACCCGCCCGAATCGCCACCTCTCTCCAATCTCGATTGGTATATCGAAAGTTTGCACCGACAATCCCCAACATTGATGGACCTTGGCTGGTCACAATAGCAGCAGGTAAGACACTCAATTGGTCATTCAATGGAAATTCACCACCAAATTGTGCCATCCAACGTAATTCTAACGTTTCTTCTCCATTGGAATCAATGAAAGAATATTTTGGTGCATTGGCATGAAAAATTGCACCACCAACGTACAAACTTTGGTTGTCGTCAAATACTGAATACCACATCAGACCTGCACTCATATCTAAAAAGAAATCTGTATTTTGATTGATTAATTCATTATTTGGAATTCCCTGATTAACCGATTCCGTTCCAGTATCGAATTGTGTGGAAAACCAAAGGTCTTCGCTGTTTAAGGAAAATTGTCCACCACCTAATTGCACACCCGCAATCAAGTATTGGTCAGCAGACCGATAACCACCACCACCCAATTGTTTCATAAAAGAAACGTTAGCTGCACCTGCATTTCGAGTAAATCCAGAAACGCCTGCTTGGTCTTGTAAGCCCGTTACGCCATAGGATAAAAAATCGTTTCGACCGATAGCACTTCGCATGTCGAACCCTGCGGAAGAAGTACGAAATGGTTCGCTTTGCAAAATGCTATTCCACTGTTGCTTATAATTGGCGGTAACGCGAAACTTCCCATCAAACAAGCCCGTCATCGCAGGATTGGTTTGCATCGGAGCCGCGTAAAATTGAGAGAAAATTGGGTCTTGTGCTTGCACGTCATTCAAACAAAAAACACTAATAAGTAAGCCAATAATTATAGGTAAATTTTTCTTCATCGTTGTAATTTTTATCAAACGTAGGGAAATTTTTTGAACTTAAAATGGTTGAATGAGATTTTGAAAAACAGTTGACAATTTTTAATGGGTGTTGGGTATTGGGTATTGGGTACTGGATGTGCAATTGTCTACGCCCAGTAACCAATACCTAATAACCCAAGACCTATCTAATGAGCGTCGTTTCGCCTTTATAAACTTCCGTCATGCCGTCTTCAAATTGTGCTTCTAAAAACCAAACATAGACGCCGGAAGGCATTTCCTCATTACCAAAGGTACCGTTCCAACCAATAGAAGTATCATTGATATCAAAGTTTTCCTGTTCGTAAAGCATTTCGCCCCAGCGGTCAAAAATTCGGAATATATTAATCGTCGTTCCTGATTTTCCGTGAACGTGAAGGGCATGATTGAGACCATCATTTCCAGCTGGCGCAAAACCTGTTGGAACAAGAACTCTATGCGTTTTTTCAACAAAAACAACCAAATTAGCTGTTGCTTCACAACCAGCCTCATCAATCGCGGTCAACGAGTAAGTAATTGGATTGTCTGGTGTCAAAATTGGATTCACACAAGTCACTTCACCGCTGCAATCTGTGGTATCTGCCGCTGGACACATCATCGTACCGCAGTAAGAAGCTGACCAGAAATAATCAACCATACCTTGTTCGTTTTGAGGAAAACCTTCCGCATTGATGGATTCGCCGAACTGAATAGTGGTATTGTCCATTGTATTCGTTGGGTCAGTCACATCTGTAATATCTACAGTAAAAAGTGGTGGTGTATCAACCATCGCAAATTTTTCAGTAGTACAACCATTAGCATCCGCAATAACAATAGAATAATCTCCTGCCGACAAACCAATCAAGGTGCTTGAACCAAAGAAATTTTCGCCGTCAAGACTATATGTAAATGGTGCAGTTCCACCATCAGGTGTCAATTGAACCATTCCATCTCGGTCACCGAAGCAAGTTACATCCGTAGGATTGACGTCTGCCATAATTTCAGCAGGTTGGTCAACTAAAACAGAATCTATGTGCTCACAGCCATTATTATCAGTAATAGTTACATTATAATTATTTGGTGCTATGTTAGTTACTTTAGCAGAATTGACCGTGATACCGCCGTCCCATTGGAAACTATAACCTGGCATTCCTCCTGTTGGAAGCGCAGTGACTTCACCGGAAAGTTCTCCAAAACATCGAGCGTCGACAACGTTGAAATCAACATCAATACCAGTTGGTTCGCTGATAACAATCGAATTTTTAGCAGTACAGCCTTCATCATCGGTAATGGTTACAAAGTATTCACCGGCACCCAAGTTGGTTGCCGTTTCAGTAGCTTGACCACCTGCATTCAGACTCCAAGTATAGGAATCAACTTCGCGCATGAATTCTAACTGAACGTTTGAAACAACCGCTTCTCCTGTAGCATCTTGAAAACAAAGAACGTCTTGTGCTGCAAGGTCAAAAGTAATTGGTGCAGGGTCATTTAAAAATTGAACACCAACCCCTATACAACCTGCAACATCCGTTACCGTAACAGAATAGGCTTGATTCCCTACTAAGTTTTCATTTAAATCTTGCATCATCCCATTGTTCCATTCAAAAGAAAATGGCATTCCTGCACCGCCTTGAATATTACCTGGAGTAATCACGATAGCACCATCTGAAAAGCCATTACAAGAAGGTGGGCTAAAATTAATATTTACAATTTCAACCTCTGCCAATTCCGTAATATTGATGCTCTCCGTAGCCACACAATCATTACCGTCTGTAACGGTTACTGTATAGTTTTGTGGCGCTAAATCACTTGCATCCGCAATCATTGAACCATTTGACCATTCATAAAAATAACCCGTACTACCGCCCATTGGTGTAACCAAGGCTTGTCCGCTATTTGCTTGAAAGCAACTTTCTGCCGTTTGTGCAATCATCAATTCCAAACCATCTGCTGGCTCATTTATCAAGATATCTTCCATTGCCAAACAGCCATTTCCGTCCAAAACAGTGACAGATACTAAGCCTTGACCTAAGCCGTCATTATTTTGAGCAGTTGAAGAATCACCTGCACTCCAAGAGTAGATATACCCGCCTGTTCCACCCATTGGATTGGCAACTGCCGTTCCAGTCGTCGCGTCCTTACAAAGTACGTCGGTAGAAGCGGTGGCAATCGTTAATTCAGTGGGTTGCAGAAGGTCAAAATCACCGCTGCTGGTACAGCCATTATCGTCTGTCAAAATGACCGCGTAATTATTTGCATTCAAGCCAACAGCCGTCGGATTAATTTGACCTGACATGTCATTCCATACAAAATTGTAGTCTCCTACTCCACCGACACCTGATGCTGTTATTTCGCCATCATCGTCGCTAAAACAATCTAAAGAAACGGTTTCTAAAATAGATACGACAATTGGGTCTGGTTCAAAAATAGTAAAAAACACCGTATCTATACAACCTACTGCATCTTCTACAATAATTTGATAATCACCTGCGCAAAGCCCCGTAAAATTACCATTGTTCTGCGTCCACATCATCCCATCATCTAAATACGTTGCATTATAATCAAATGGAGAAACGCCGTTCATAGCAGAAACAGAAACAATGCCATTACAATCACCTGGACAAGAAACGGTATCTGTGCCATTTGGAATCGAAGCCACTAAATCACAAAGCAAGTAAAAACAAATTTCTTCTCCAATTTCTACGGAACAAGCTGAACTTCCCGGTATTTTTACCCGGACTTGAATGTTTGCCATTTCACCATTAACATAACCTGTTAACAAGTGTTGTGTCAAGCCATCATTTGGGTCAACCCAACCTGTACCATCGATATTAATTTCATAGTCTAAACCACCGCCGACTTCATTCCAAGTTACGACAATTTCACCATTGCCAATCGCATCACAATCAATATCCGGTGCGGTAAAACTTTGCAAAACAGTTATTTCTACATCATTGGAAGAAGAACATAGGTAGCTGTCAATCGCCGTGACGGTATAAGTGGTGGTCGTCATGGGACTGGCAATTGGATTAGGACAATTGTCACAACTTAACGTTGTGCCATTCGTCCAATCATAGGCGACATCATTAACGGAATTGAAAGTAATTGTCCAAGAATTCAACGTACTAAATACATTTGGCGCAAAGCCATCCGACACTAACAAACTCCACTGACCATTAATCGGCGAACCATTTAAAGTATTCCAATTTCCTTCTGGTGAAAATTCACCTGTGAATGGCGGAGACCCCATTTGAATAGGAGTAACCGCAGTTGGCGTAAAGCAAGTTTGCGTATAATTATCCTGCCCACCTCCATTATTGCTTGACAATTCTAAAAGATCACCATTTGGAGATTGCAAATAAATCGCCACATCCGAAGCAAAATCTGTCGTAATATCCATACAGACGGACACAATATCTACCAATGGGTTGGTAATAAATCCAGGATTTATAGAAATCACATCAATATCTGCCTCGTAAGGATTCGCAGGTGGGTGATTGGTTGGATTAAAATCGTAGTCTGGATAAGATTCAAAAGTTACGTCATATTCAGTTGGCACTTCTGAAAAAACGTCGATGTCCACAAATTCGCCGACGCAAACGGTCGTGTCTGCAAATGGACTCAAAATATCTGTACAACTATAGCAATCAGGATGCGTAAATGGCAACACTTGAAAGTTAACCATGGTATCCCAAATACAACCAAAATCATCATCTACGGTAAAGGTATAGCTGGCTGTTCCTGCATTTTGGGGTGCTGCTGCGATGCTATCCATCGTTTGAAAATAAATCGATGGGTTTTGATTCCAGTGCCAATCAATTAAATTTGGTGTAAAAATCTCTACATTTGGATATAAATCTTCATTGAAATTGATACTCCAATTAAACATAAACCCATTGTCACTCGCCCATAAATCAGTTACCGTAATCGTCCATTCTCCATTCAAAGGACAACCTAAGAGGTCAGTCATTGGGTCAACCGTACTATAATCACCTGGCGGTAAAGTTCCAGGGAAGTTGGCATTTGAATATTCAATCCAAGTGGGATTGGTAGCGTTTGGTGTCCAACAATAATCATAGCCTAAGCCCGGTGTTGGAAAACCTCCATCATTGTCAATGGGTTCCCCCAAAAACACTTGTCCACCTGTTTGTCCAGGATGGTCATGTAAGATGATAGATGTGCCGTCTGGACAAGTCAACATAATTTCTAAATCTCGCATCCACGAGTGTTCCATATTTACACAAATACCCTCCAAGTCATTAATATCCGTCAACACTGCACCCGGCGCAAAGTCATTAAAACTAATGCTAGTTTCATAAGAACTACCATCACCATCCGGCAAGGGCAAAGAATCTGACCGAATGCCTTCAATCGAAAAGCTTCCTTGGTTTGGCGATACGGAAACAATAGCATTAGAATCTAATTGATTGACCATGGCAGCCAACATTACCGTGTCATTAGCGCATATTTGACTAATCAAATCTCCACCTAAAGCAAAAGACGGCTTAGTAGAAACGCGAACTCTTTGACTGATAAAATTCGTATTTTGGCACATCAAAGTATCCGTAATGGTCAGTTGCACCACATATCCACCTGAGTTATCGTAAACATGCGTCACATTCGGCCCGTAACCAATCACACCATCTCCAAAATCCCACTCAAAGGTCGAAGTAAAATCGGAATGATTGTAAACTTCTCCATTCTGAGGATAGCTACCTGCCCCCGTAAAAAACACCCGTTCTCCTGGACAAATATCAATATATCCAGTATCAATAGGACTCACTGGCGGGTCGGTTGATACCAAAATAGATTGAATCGTTTGGCAAGAAGCGATACAATTTAAATCTGCACTAAATCCTTCTCCTTCACCTGCTCCATCAGATGTGAAAACGACCGTCACACAACCTGTCAAATTCGGTGCAGTAGCTTGGATGATAAACTCACCCTGCCCCATAAAGTCACTTGCACAGGTCAATAAAGGCGCGCCCGTATCGATTCCATCATAGAAACAAATGTCGTCACCTGCACCTAAATCTGTACCACTAAAAATTAATTGGATATGCGTTCCACCGACCCCATCACCACAAATGGTTGTCGTAAAATTTTCATTAGGACTGTAAGGATTTGAACCGCCACTATCCATAAAAAAACCGCTACATGCATCGATGGGCGTACCATCCATGATGAAGTCTTGTCCATGGACAGTTAGAAAAAAAGCTGCAAAAAAAATGGTAAGCGTAGCTCTCAATTTCATATTGAAATGTTTTACAGGAAGTAGAATATTACGAAAAAACTGTTTGAAATATACCTTTGAAAAGGCTTATTTCAAATAGGTAGTTTTCTCTTTCTACTAAAAATGAATTTACAAAAATGAATTTTAAAATCTTGTCTTCAGGAAAGGGTTTCCAATGTTAAAAGATTATAACTTTTAACAAGAAAAATGGAGGATAGGAAATCTAGTCCACTAAAGCAAGTTTCGTTCCTTAAGGTGCATTGCCCCATTTTACTTATAAAAATAAAATATTCTTAATAAGCATGTAAACGCAATTCAAAATATTAGGGAAATAGGCAATTAATTGACTTTAGGTGATTCGAGAAAAGATTCTCTAATTTATTAGGTGGGTCGTGTGGATTTTTTTTGTACGACTTTGTTCTCTAGAACAAATGTACAAATTATTTGTTTTTCCACAACTGTCCGCCCCATTTTTTAAGCAAATCCCTTTGATATTCACGCTTCTTTAACGTTTTATGGATTATCTTAAGGCAAATTTAGAAATTATAAGCGCTTTTACGGACTACCTTTTGCTTTTTATTAATAAATAGGCGACAGTTAACAAAGTTAGCTACTTTAGAATTATTTTTTCCCACAGTATCAGGTGGTGAAAGTAGTTTTTTAAATCAATTTTTAGTTTAAATCGTTTTAAAAATGGGCTGAATCTAAAATTTTCGCCCTTTTGGCGAACCATTCGGGGTAGTATTTTGTAATTTTGCAGAATAATTTTAGAAAGAAGTCAGAGGTCAGACCGTTTCACTCTCAAAAGTCAGAGATTAGCGATACTGAATTTTCTGACCTCTGACCTCTGACAGTGAAGCGGTCTGACTTCTTTTTTTTTGACTTATAAAAAAAATATTAATGAGTAAACACGGACGAGTTTTGGTAGCGATGAGTGGTGGTATTGATAGTACCGTTACGGCAATGATGATGCACGAACAAGGCTACGAGGTGGTCGGCATCACCATGAAAACGTGGGATTACGCCAATTCTGGAGGCAATAAAAAAGAGACGGGCTGTTGTAGTCTTGACTCTATCAATGATGCCAGGAAAGTATCTGTAGATATGGGCTTTCACCACTTTATCGTGGATATTCGCGAAGAGTTTGGGGACTATGTTATCGACAATTTTGTGGATGAATATTTGGCTGGTCGAACACCGAATCCATGCGTATTGTGCAACACACATATCAAGTGGAATTCCTTGGTCAAACGAGCAGATTCCTTGGATTGTGAATTTATCGCAACAGGACATTATGCTAAAATCAATCAACAAAATGGCCGGCATTTTATCAGTAAAGCAGTGGATGAACATAAGGACCAATCTTATGTTTTGTGGGGATTGAATCAGAAATGTATGGAACGTACGCGCTTTCCGTTGGGTCCATATACTAAACCAGAAGTACGGCAGATGGCCTTTGATTTTGGCTATGAAGAGTTGTCGAAGAAAGGGGAAAGCTTTGAAATTTGCTTTGTACCAGACAACGACTATCGAGGTTTTTTGAAACGTCGGGTTGATGGCTTGGAAGAACGGGTAAATGGCGGTAATTTTGTCAATGTCAAAGGACAAGTTTTGGGACAACACCGAGGCTATCCTTTCTACACGATTGGGCAAAGAAAAAACCTTGGCATGGCATTCGGTGTACCGATGTATGTGACTGAAATTCAGCCAAAAACCAATACCGTCGTTCTTGGTGATGTCGATGATTTAATTCGAAATGGCATGATGGTTGGTCAGGCCAACTTGATGAAATACGAATCACTACCTACTGATTTTGAAGCAGTTACACAAATACGGTATAATAGCCCAGGTACTTTAGCCAAGATAAAAGGCATGGATGGCGACAAGCTTGATGTTGAATTTATGGCAAATGTCCGTGGTGTTGCACCCGGTCAATCTGCGGTATTTTATGAAGGCGATGATGTGGTCGGTGGCGGCATTATTTATAGTAGTGTTTTGTCAAATAATTAAAAATTTGTGTTTATGTGTTGAAGTGTTTATATGCTAAAGTCGCAATAGTTTGGCTTTTATATAAACACTTTAACACCCAAACACATAAACACACTTTGCATCGTGAAATATCTCCTCGCAATATCAACTTTTCTATTCCTTTTTTCGTGCAAAACGGAGAAAGATACCTTCCAATTAGAAACAGGAGAAGAATATTTTCCATTGACTGTTGGAAAGTATGTAGAATATGAAATGGATTCGACCATTTATGACCCAAATGGGATGGAGATGGTTCGACAATCCATTACGCAATTGCGGGAAGAAATCGTCGATACTTTACGGAATGCCAATGATGAATTGATTTATAAAATTGAGCAATTTACTCGCTTTGGCGATACCACGCCTTGGACAATTCAGAATGTCTATACCACTTCTATTACCAACAATCAAGCACAACGCACGGAAGAAAATTTAAAATTCATTAAAATGACTTTTCCGCTTCGCGACAATCAAAGCTGGAACGGCAATGCATTTATTGATGAAGGCACGATTGTGACGGTTGCAGGAGAAACAATTGAGATGTTTAAAGGCTGGGATTATCGAGTAAAAAAGGTCGATTTAGTCGATACGATTGGTGGGCAGATTTTTGAACCCGTTGTTTTAATCGAACAGGCAGATAATGAAAATGCCATTGAGTTACGTCGTTCTGTTGAAAAATATGCGCCAAATGTAGGTTTGATTTATAAAGAAATTAGCATTTTTGATACCCAGTGTATTGAAGGTTGTGAAGGACAGCCGTGGTCAGAAAAAGCGGAAAAAGGCTTCACGTTGATACAGAAAATTCTAAATTACAACTAATTTCAACTCGTAACCCGCCCATGAAAATTTCCATAATTATTCGGTGTTTGAATGAAGGCAAACACATCGGTCGCCTACTCGAAGGCATTCAAAAACAGACGCATCAAGACGTTGAAATCATTGTCGTAGATTCGGGGTCGAGAGATGAGACTTTAACGGTTGCACGGCAGTTTCCTACCAAAATAGTTCAGATAAAACCAGAAGATTTTTCGTTTGGCTACGCCATCAATGTTGGCTGTGCGGCGGCAACGGGTGATTTGCTGTTGTTTGCGAGTGCACATGTCTATCCCGTGCATACGGATTGGCTTGAATTGATGGCGCAACCTTTCGAAAACAAAGAGATTGCGCTCGTCTACGGCAAACAAAAGGGCGACCATCGAAACAAATATTCAGAGCATCAAGTCTTCGCTAAATGGTTTCCGGAACAATCAAACGCCAATCAAAAACATCCATTTTGTAACAACGCCAACTGCGCAATTCGTCGTGAATTGTGGGCGCAATATCCATATGATGAAACGTTGACGGGCTTGGAAGATTTGGCTTGGGCAAAGAACATTTTAGTGCAAAATTACCGCATTGCCTACCAAGCCGAAGCGACCATTATTCATGTCCACGAAGAAACTTGGAAAAACGTGTTTAATCGCTACCGACGAGAGGCAATTGCCTTGCGTTTGATTATGAAAAATGAAACATTTAACTTTTTGACTTTTTTAAATTTGGTGACCAAAAACATCATTAGCGATTGGAAACAGGCGATGCATGATGGCGTTTTTTTAAAAGAATTTTTCAATGTCATTTTATTTAGAATGAACCAGTTTTGGGGAACATATCGGGGGTATAAGCAATCTTATTTATTAGATAATGAGGTGCGGGAACGGTTTTATTATCCGAAGGGGTATGTTTTAAAAGAGGAGAAGAAAATTGGGGGACGGGAAAAGGTAGATTATTCGTGATGAATGCGTATCCATTTGAATTTGTGTTCAGAAACACATGAATGTCAAAACACAACATTCAAACTATAAAAAATGCTATAACTACCCAAGTCTTATTTTGGCGAGTTTGAGGGAAGCGTTTGGGCAGTAAACCCAAATTCTTCCCTCAAAAATACCCAGCCCGCTGCCTTCGGCGGCGAGAAAGAAGGCTTATAGGAAAAAAAAATACACTTTTTCTCTCCTATAAAACCCCTTTTGTCAACTATAGAGTACCTGAGTAATTACAAAATGCTTAGGCAATAACAACTAATAAATTAAACATTTTATGCTGCCCTTTTCCATTCTAAGAAATCCTGAAAAATGGACCATAATGCCAACTATGCTTAATTTTTTAAAATCTCTTAGAATGAAAAATGGCTAGCCTAAAACGTACAATTTATTGATTGTAATTGCTTTATGATTTACTCAAATCCGCTACCAAATTAATCACGAATTGATTCAATTTGGCAATTTTTTGAGAATAATCAGTAAACGAAACAATCCCTAAATCGTGTTCTTTTTTGACTCGTTTTAAATTACTTAAACAAAGTACCGCTTCCTTTTCAATGGAATGAGTTGTCCCTTCTATTTTTTCAATAATTGATTCCAATACCCGTTCTGTCCTATCTTCAGTAAGCCATTTTTGATAATCCTGAATATCTTGTTCCGTAAAATTGTTCTTAATAGATTCTTCCGCTTTTGCCTTCTTTTTAAAAAGAAAAAACAGTCCTCCTGCTAATAATAGGAAGGCTAAACCCGCAAGAGGAATTCCGTATTTCGACATAAAAGATTCAACGACCACTACCGAAATTTCTCGACTACGACTGCCTTGCCCAAATGGTCTTTTATTAATACCATCGGTACTAACGTATACATTAAAAAATACTTTTTGCTTACCTTTTTTCAGCGGTTTGATAGAAAATTTCCACTCAGCAGGCATATCACAAGTAATTTCTTGAAATCCACTATTATCTGTTCCTTGTTCAAAAACATCTATGATAGATAAGCCTTCGGGGTCTTCTGCGAGAATTTCAATTTTCATGAATTTCCAAATCTTAGTCAAATGGACTTTAGTTTTTCCATCAATAGCTTCTCCATCTTCCTTTATTTTTTCTGGGTCAAAATCACCCAAATCAGACACATTATTAAGATGGTCGATTTGAATAACAACATCATGAGATTCCCCCAAATACATTTTCTCTGGAATCGTATCAAACGCAATTACTCCTTGGTCATATTTGCCTTCAATACAGCCGTTATCTTCGGGTGTGATTGTCTCCACCTCACTACTATCAATAGGCATTGAAGGAGACGAGTTAGTAGCTTCGCTTTTGGCAACATCCACGTTATCTGCTCCTTTTTTCTCGATTGGAGTCGATTTTACCGTCTTTTCAGCGGATGACTTGGGTGGAGGCACGGAACTAGCTTCTGAAGTATTTGGCAGTGCAGATTCTTCCGCTGCATTTTTCGTTGTTGTTGGTGGATTAGAAGAATTTGAAGGTGTTGTTATAGGAAGAGTAGATACATCCTCAGATCTTGTTACTTTTCCAAGTTCAGGTTCTAACGCTTCAGGATATTTCTCAACCGATTCAAAAGATTCCTCTGATTGCTGTTCTTCTCTATCGGCGGAAGAACAACCCCAAACACAACAAATCATTATTAAAATAATAACACTGAAATGTATAATTTCCGAAAATTTAGGAAAGCTGTTTATTTTCAACATGATTAAAATTTAAGGAGTATCATAATTACAATGTCTTCGCCAAATGATGAATTATAAATCATGAATTTACAATAAGATAGGTTTGTATTTATCTGATTACTGAAGAAATACATAATTATGTTTTCAATTATTCATCATTTGGCGAAGACATTGATAATTAGTTAAAGATTAACTATTTGGGGGATAGAATCAAATGTAACAAACATTTATTTTAAAATTATGATATTACTTAATTTTCAGTACATATATTTTTTGTCAAAGTAAATTAAGTAACGATAAAAAAATAACTCCGCCATTTAGAGAGGGCAAATTTCCCTCATTTTTCACTTAAAATCAGTCAAAGTATCAACAATTATCTTTCTTTCAAGTAAAAACTGAGAAAAATTATCCACTGTCTAACTTGTCGGACTTATTATTTTATCGTTACTAAGCAGTCGATTTTTAATTAGCTACGAGAATAAAGTTTACATCATTGGTTTTATTGCATACGAAGGAGCGTTTGATTTTTTTCGCCCGTATCAACGGTCAAGAAAAAAACTACACAGCTTCGGGGACCCTTGAATATTGGATTGTTGTTCTGAAAAAGGGAATTGTAGCAGTTTATCGGAAAATTGCGGATGGAAAATATTCAGAGAAATTTAACTCCCCTGCCCCGCTCGATTCTGAAACCCAAGTCTTTTCCGCGAAAACGTAAACTCCCGCGTATCCAACTTAAACGCCACCACATCCTCATAAGACAACACACTAGACGACACGCCCTCGCGTTCCTCCGCCGTCATCAAAGCCAAGCGCAGATTTTGGTTTTTAATTGCTTCCGAAACCACTTGCCGCACCGTTCTTGCATTGCCAAAATAATTGTCTCGATATTTGTATAAAAAAGTTAGATAATTCAACAAATGTTCCGAAGCTTCAGGAGACGGAACGATCCCTTTTTCATCCAACATCATCAGCGCAATTTTTGACAAATTGGCTGGTTCGTAATCTTCAAATTTCAAGATTTTATCGAAACGCGAACTCAAGCCCGGATTGGCTTTCATAAACGACTCCATATTATCCGGATAGCCAGCCACAAACACAAAAAATTCACTGCGGTAATCTTCCATTCGTTTCAATAAAGTCTGAATTGCTTCATCACCAAAATCACCGTTTGGTGTACGACTTTTCATCGTCAAGGAGTAAGCTTCGTCAATAAATAAGACGCCGCCCATTGCTTCATCGACTTTTTCAGCAGTCTTGGTTGCCGTTTGACCGACGTAACCTGCGACTAAGCCTTGGCGGTCAGTTTCAATCATGTGACCTCGTTCCAAAACACCCAAAGCTTTGTAAATTTTAGTCAAAATCCGTGCGACCGTCGTTTTTCCAGTCCCGGGATTCCCAACAAATACAGTGTGTAGCGAGAAATTATTCAAGACATCTTTCGACGTTTCCCGATAAAACCGCACTAAACGAACCAACTCTTTAATCTGTTCTTTAACGGAAAACATCCCAATCAACTTGTCCAATTCATCGAGCGATTCGGTCAATAACCTTTCATCGACAGGAATATTCGGCAATGCTTTTTCACGGTTAACGTTTATTTTAGCAATGTCTTCTTTCTGAATTAAGGACAGCATTTCCTTGTCCAAAGATTTCGGGTCTTCATGTGACATTACCCGCAAGCCAAGGTGAATTTTCGCCTTCTCAATCATATCGTACACGAAACGCGCATTACCAAAACTTCGGTCCCGATTCCGATAAGCTTCCACGATAATTTGGTCGAGCATCGCCTTACTTTCGGAGGTCAAGCGCACCTCTTTTTCGTTGCAAGCAAAACCTGCAATCGCCGCCAACTCTTGCGGCATATAATCATCAAATTCAAAAAACAATTTAAACCTTGATTTAAGTCCAGGATTGGAGTCCAAAAACTTCTTCATTTCCTTCGGATAGCCTGCTACAATCACCACAAAATCCTGCGAACCATTCGACATTTCTTTCAACAAAATTTCAATCACCTCCCGCCCGAAATCTTTGTTATCATCGCCACCTCGCGCCAAGGAATACGCTTCATCAATAAATAAAACACCACCTCTCGCCTTCTCAATCGCGTCTTTCACTTTCGGGCCCGTTTGTCCAATATATTCGCCCACTAAATCAACTCTATCCACAGCATGAACGTGTCCTTTACTGAGTAAACCCATTTTTCGATAAAGCTGACCCATCATTTTAGCGACAGTCGTTTTACCAGTTCCAGGATTGCCGATGAAGACAGAATGTACACTAATTTCATCTTTTTCTTCAAAACCCAACTCCTTCCGCAATTGCAAAAACTGGATATATTTAGAATGGTCGCGTACCTGTTTTTTGACTTCACTCAAACCAATAAACGAATCCATTCGCTCCATCAATTCCTCAAAAGTGCCTTTAAAATCGTCTTCCGTAGAAAACATCATCGGCGATTTTCTATCCGGAATATAAACGGGCGGCACCCCTTCTTCAAAATCTTCACCAACCTCAAACGGCACAACCGCCAGCAGTTTGTCCATAAAGACAACCTCACAAGAATACTTTCCATCTCGCCATGACCCCTTCACATTCGAGCCCCAACCAGCCGTCATTTTTATCAAGCGGTCTTTGCGCTCAATTTTTTGCAGGCGCACAACTTGCCCCTTCAATTCACGGGCATCGTTATAGTATTTGGCAAACAATTCACAGTGCCAATGTGGTGCAGGATGCCGATTTTTCAAAATAATTTCCGCATAGATATAGCGAGTTTCCAAACCATCAAATTCCTTAAAATACTCTCGGTCTTCTTCCGGAATATCGTCATATGCACCCTCGTAAAGACGCAAAGAATCTACTTGCAGATACGCATTCTGTCCATTCCGAACAATCGGTCCAATTTCTTCGATATAAAAATACTTCGTCGCTACTTTGATGCCTTCAATCCACGCTTCCCAATAGTAAGTGCCTTTCTTCCAGAAAGTCCCTTCCGTCTTACTGCCCCAGCCTTCTCGGATGTAAAAAACATTGTCATATTTCGATACTTTTCGTTTAAATGGCAGACTACACAACTCCTTTCGTCCCAATGCCATCGAAAAACATTTCAGCTCAATATTGACTTCCCAATCTTCTTTATCAAAAAATTTATTATAAAACGACAACTCCGCATAGACATACGACAAGTCGTGTAAATTGAAGACTTGCCGATATTTTTTCTTATTATCTGCCAACCATTCCGTGGAGGAATAGGCCTTTATCTCTCTAAATTTAAAGGAATCGTGTTCTAAAACTTCTTTATCTTTTTCCATAAAATGCTATCTGTTTGAGGCGTAAAATTAAGACTTTTTTTCACAAAACCAATATTCCCCAAATATTGCTTTTTTTACTTTAATGACCAACCATAAATTTTGAAATCTCCCTGTTACCTTCTTGCTCAATTCTTAAAAAATAAATACCAAAAGCCAGTCCATTGACATCAATTTATAATCGACCACTACGCGGAGGGTTGGGATTAAAAACCACTCGTTTACCTTGTCCATTATAAACCTAGATTGTAGCATTTCCACTTTCTAAACGGTCACTTTCGATTATTAAAATATCATCAGCTGGATTTGGTCTCAACAACATATCTTCAGGTTCTTCTAACAATTCACAATTATCACCATAGAAATAGTCCGTCCGTGGTTTCCCTACCAAGAGCTGATACTTCATAATCTTCCACATACTTTGTTGCCAAACAACCATAGCTATTATAAGTCATTTGCTCTATTCTTAATAGTTCAAAATCGGCAGATTGCTCTGATTCTTCTTTAACGAATTCTGTTAGTTACCCTTCTTCATTATACAAAAATCGCTTTCGCTGCTGAACAACGTATTCGGAAGATAACTTATTTGTTTGATGAATAGACACGAATAAGCCATTAGGAAAATGGTCAAAAACATAAGGATTTTCTAATTGAGATCCACCCGCTGATTCCTTAATCACAACCCTTTTTTTCAAATTCCCATTATCTAAATACTCCCAATTTTCTTCTTTTGAGAAGTCCCATTTTGAGTCCTTCCAAAGGTAGAAAGTCTGCTTTTCTAATTGGTTAGAATCAGCATAGTATTTGAAAGCTTCTTTGATATGATTCTCCCATTCACTTAAAAAGCGTTGAATTTCTGTTCCGTTTTAGTAACTAGTTTAGATTGTCCGAAGGCGGTTAGACAAATTGCAAAAAGGAGAAAATTGAACGGCGCATAACGTAAAGTTTTATTGAGAATCCTTTTTTAGAAACATAAGTAAAAACGATTCAATAACTTGGGCCATTATGCTTGTCCTTTTCCCTTCTAAAAAACACAAAAAATAGTTCCGTAACGAAGGCTATGCAACGATTTTTTGAATTCTTTAGAAGAAAAAATTACGGCGCATTATGGTCCAACTTATTAAATCGTTTTTACTAAAAAAAAAGTAAACTTCAAGAATTTACAAGAATTTACAAAAAATCCCCTAAAATTAATCGCTTTTTTTTGGACTTACTTTGTAAACACATTACATTCGCCCCGTTATAAAATTAAAATTCGTCAAGTTTAACTATATTTCAAATAAAAACATTAGTCAAACTCATCATCTGAGGCACTAATTTAATAGAATAACCAACTATGTCAGAAGCTTTCAATTCCTTTTTAGGAAACTCACCCAACTGGTACAAGAAAACCATTTTAGCCTTCTTAATATTGAATCCAATTTTGTTATTCACCGTCGGGCCAACCGCTACGGGATGGATAATTATTGGAGAATTCATATTGACTTTGGCAATGGCCTTAAAATGTTACCCACTACAATCAGGTGGATTGATTGCGTTGGAAGTCGTTTTATTGAATTTGACGACGCCAAAACATGTCTTTAGTGAAATCGGCGCTAACTTAGAAGTCATCTTATTATTAGTATTTATGGTGGCGGGTATCTATTTTATGAAGCCATTATTGATGTTTATTTTTGGTAAAATATTCATCAAAGTGCGCTCCAAGGTGGTTCTATCGCTGCTCTTTTGCTTCATTTCTGCCTTTTTGAGTGCCTTTTTGGATGCTTTGACAGTTACAGCGGTTCTGATTGGCGTTTTCGTCGGTTTCTATCAAGTTTATATGAGTGTGCATTCCAGTGAAAAAGACTTTAATCATAGTGGGATTCCAGATAGAAAAGAATTAGATACAGCAACCTTAGAAAAATTTAGGAATTTCCTAAGAAGTTTGGTGATGCACGGGGCAGTTGGAACGGCTTTGGGTGGTGTTTGTACCATCGTAGGAGAACCACAAAATCTGTTGATTGGAGAGAAATTAGGTTGGGACTTTGTTGAATTCTTCTTGGCGATGGCACCGATTACCATGCCCGTTTTGGTAGCAGGTTTGATGACTTGTGTCTTATTAGAAGTGACGGGAAAATTTGGTTTCGGTGAAAAATTACCGACTCAAGCTCGAGATATTATTCAAGGTTTCTTAGAGAATCAAGATGCAAATAGAACAGATGCAGAGAAATATGCCTTAGTTGTACAAGCGGCAGCTGCGATAATTTTGATTGCTGCTTTAGCATTACACTTGGCACCCGTTGGTTTGATAGGCTTAACGATTATTGTATTGCAAACAGCTTTCACAGGCATCACGGACGAACATAGCATCGGACATGCTTTTGAAGAAGCCTTGCCTTTTACGGCTTTATTAGCAGTATTTTTTGTGATTGTTGCAATGATTCACGACTTGCATTTATTCAAACCAATCATTCAATTTGTATTGGAACAAGATAAATCGATGCAACCTGCATTGTTCTACGCCGCCAACGGAATCTTATCCATGATTAGCGATAATGTCTTTGTAGCAACCGTCTATATCAATGAGGTAAAAACCGCTTTCGATGCTGGAATAATCAACCGCCAAGAACTAGAAACTTTAGCGATTGCCATTAATACGGGTACGAATTTACCAAGTGTTGCTACACCAAACGGACAGGCAGCCTTCTTATTTTTATTGACTTCCGCATTAGCTCCGGCGATTCGGTTGTCTTATATGAAAATGATTTGGATGGCCTTGCCTTATACAATTGTATTGGGTGGTGTTGGTTTGCTTGGGGTGATTTACTTTTTGTAGAAAAGAGAAGTCAGAGAATCCAAGCTAATTTGGGAACCCTCTGACATCTGACAATAAACATGGTCTGACATCTAACTTCTTTAGAAAAAAAGCGTACATTTGCGCCGCTGTAACTGATTTACAATAATCACTAACGGTCATTCAAGCTTCTTGACATATAGTAAGAATCTGATTTTCAGGAGGTTACAGCAATATCCTTCTGTTTTGAAGCTTGAGTACACTAACATTTATATATTATGGCAGTTTATCTAACGAAAGAACAAACTGAAGAAATTTTTACTGTACATGCGGGTTCAAAAGGAAATACAGGTTCTCCAGAAGGACAAGTAGCCTTGTTTACACACCGTATTAAAGGACTTTCTGACCACTTGCAAATTAACAAAAAAGACCACTCTTGTCGTCGTACCTTGTTGACTTTGGTAGGTAAAAGAAAGCGAATGTTGAACTACATTGCTAAAAAAGACATCGTGAAGTACCGTGAATTGATTAAAGAATTAGGTCTTCGTCGATAGAAAGATATTACGAAAAAGCGTTGTCCTACGGGCAATGCTTTTTCGTTTTTTTAAGAATTAAGTAACGCGGATTTTTAATCCGCTAATTGTTGTCAAGCATCGTTTTTTACTTTTCGAATTAGAAATTCGATAGACAACTTCTCGGGTTGAAAACCCGAGTTACTTAGATTATTCAGAATTAAGCATCACAGAAAACAGAGCAGCTTGGTCGGCTTTTGACTTGAGAAGTTCATTTTTTCCTAACTAACCCTTAGACCTAAAATATAACCTACTGCTTCTGTATTTGCTACCTTTCTGAATTTCGGTGATTTATTCACCAACCTCTACTATATAAAGTACACAAACTTGTACTTCTCATTTTCATGCTTTACCATTGCTTGCTCGGGTTATTTGATACCTGAAGTAACTGGTTGTTTGTTGCCTTTACTATTCTGGCTATTCTCTATTTTTCGCAAGTAATTGATTTTCAGTTATTTGAGAATTTAAAGGATGGTTTCAAAATTTTAAAAGTAGTGATTCATCTTCATCATTTCAGGTTGAAATCACATTTATTTTATTAAAAAATTTACGAGGTAGCAATTTACTTTTAGACGATTTAAAACATTTTATAAATATTCAATTGGTCGTTTTTCAAACGAATAACGAATCAACCAATTACGAATAACGAACTGGTCAGTCTCGTAAAAAAACCTTTAACAAAAATGGGTAAAAAAATTGGAACTTCTGTTACATTCAACATGCCTGACGGGCAGGAAGTAATGATTGAAACAGGAAAGTTAGCAGCTCAGGCAGATGGTTCTGTCGTCGTTAAGATTGGCGACACAATGCTGTTTTGCTCGGTTGTATCTTCTTTAGATACACGTCCAGGACAAAGCTTTTTTCCACTATCTGTGGATTATCAGGAAAAATTTGCGGCAGCTGGTCGTATTCCTGGTAACTTCTTTAGAAGAGAAGCACGTTTGTCAGATTATGAAATCTTGACTTGTCGTTTGGTTGACCGTGCGATTCGTCCGTTGTTTCCAGATGGTTACATGAAGGACACGCAAGTTATTATCAACTTGATTTCAGGTGATAAAGAAACTTTGCCAGATGCGTATGCAGCATTTGCAGCATCGGCAGCGATTGCAGTTTCTGATATTCCATTTGCAAGTCCGATTTCGGAAGTGCGGGTAGCTCGAGTCAATGGCGAATTTATTGTCAACCCTGGCCGAACGGCTTTGGCGGATTCAGACCTCCAATTGATTGTAGCGGCAGATATGGAGAATATCATGATGGTCGAAGGAGAAGCGAAAGAATGTTCGGAAGCCGAATTGATTGAAGCAATCAAAGTGGCACACGAAGCTATTAAGGTTCAGTGTCAAGCACAGAAAGATTTAGCAGAGAAAGTAGGTGGAAAAGCATTAACGACTCGTGCAGTTGAGGAAATTCCTCAAAACGAGGAAGTGAAAGCTAAAGTAGCAGAATTGGCGACCGATAAGATTTTGAAAATGGCTCAAAGCGCTTTGAATAAAGAAGAGCGTAAGTCAGCATTCAAAGAAATCAAAACGGAAGTTAAGGCGTATTTCACAGAAAACCACGACGAAGAGTGGATGGGTGAAAACGGTAGCTTTATTAGCTATTACTTCAATAAATTGCAGAAACAAGTTATTCGTAAAATGGTTTTGGATACGCGTGTTCGATTGGACGGTCGTAAGCCAAACGAAGTACGGAATATCTGGACAGAGGTGAATTATTTGCCATCTGCTCACGGTTCTGCTATCTTTACCCGTGGAGAAACACAGGCGTTGATGTCTTTGACCTTAGGGACAAAAACAGATGCGGCGATGATGGATACTGCTTTATTGCAGCATTACGAAAAATTCATTCTACACTATAATTTCCCTGCATACTCTGTAGGGGAAACGAAGCCAATGCGTGGTCCTGGACGACGGGAGGTTGGACATGCTAACTTGGCGCAACGTTCGTTGAAGCAAGTTTTGCCAGAAGATAACTCTTATGTTATCCGATTGGTAGCGGACATTATGGAATCAAATGGTTCGTCTTCCATGGCAACCGTTTGTTCTGGTTCGATGGCATTGATGGATGCCGGTATCAAAATCAAAGCACCAGTAGCGGGTATCGCGATGGGTATGATTTCTGATGGCGACAAAGCAGCAATTTTGTCTGATATTTTGGGCGACGAGGATGCTTTGGGAGACATGGATTTCAAATTGACGGGTACAGAAGCAGGTATTACCGCTTGCCAGATGGACATCAAAATTGAAGGATTGTCTTACGCATTGTTGGAAGAAGCATTGATGCAAGCAAGAGATGGTCGATTGCACATCTTGGGAGAAATGGCGAAAACCATTGATACCGCAGCAGCAGACTTGAAACCACACGCACCACGAATGGTGACGATTGTGATTGACAAAAGCTTCATTGGCGCGGTTATCGGACCCGGCGGTAAAGTTATTCAAGAAATGCAAGAAATTACAGGTACCAACATCAACATCGAAGAGGTGGATGGTAAAGGTATTGTGACGATTGCTAGTTCTAATAAAGAATCGATTGATGCAGCTAGCAAGCGTATCAACGAGATTACCTTCAAACCAAGTGTTGGTGATGTCTTTGAAGGTCATGTTAAAACAGTAATGCCTTATGGTGTTTTTGTTGACTTCCAAGGTGGAAAATCTGGTTTGTTGCACGTTTCTGAAATCTCTCATTCCCGTATTGAAAACGTCGAAGATGTATTCAAAGAAGGAGACGAGGTGAAAGTAAAAGTAATTGAAATCGACGCACGTACGGGTAAAATGCGTTTGTCTCGCAAAGCTTTAATGGCGAAAGCCGATGGCACAATGCCAACGGATGAAGAGTCTATGGGCGGCGGCGGTGGTCGTGGTGATGATCGACGTGGCGGTGGTCGTGATGACCGACGTGGCGGTGGTCGTGATGACCGACGTGGCGGAGGCGGAGGCGGTGGCTTCCGACGATAGATATTGAGAATTTTTCTGACCTTTTGAGGTTGGGATAGGATATAAAAGAGCGTCTTTCACTTGGTGGGAGGCGCTTTTTTTTGTTAGAATGAATTGTTTTAACAAAAAAAATCTATATTTGGCTTAGTTGATTTATAAAAAAATGTATTATTCTCGGCTGTCCCCTAAATTAATAAGTTCTGTTGATTCTGTTGATTCTGTTGATTCATTCATTTTTTGTGTTGTTAAAGACATTTTTTTTCAAAAAAATATTGGAAAACTGAATAACCCAAAGATAGCAAAATTCCATCATCTATTAAGAATGAAAATATTAAAGAATTAAGACACACAATATGCTAAAGCAAAAGCAAATTGTCCGTTTTTTCGACAAAACAACTTAGCCAATCTTCAGTATCTGTGTAACGCATTAAATCATGGTGATTTTAAAAATCACCATGATTTGAACAAACCCCTTCCCTTTCACTCTCTTACCCACACTCCTCAATAAAAAAAAATTGCCATTCCCAAAATATTCCCTAATTTGGGTCATCTTTTGACTACAAATAAAGAACTTAAACCGTCCAAATTTGCAATACTTAAAAATCACACTCCTTTTCCTCATCGCGTTGTTCAGTGCGTTCACCCTTCGCGCCACCCACATTGTCGGCGGTGAAATGACCTACACTTGCCTTGGCAACAACGATTATGAAATTACGTTGACCGTTTTTCGAGATTGCTATAATGGCGAACCACCGTTTGATGACCCTGCGGCTATTGGTATTTTTAATGCGAACAATGTCTTGCTTAGTTTTGAACTAATCAATTTTGACCCAATGATAAACGATACGCTTGACCCCGTATTGTCGAACGATTGTTTTGTCGCACCGCCTGATGTGTGCGTGCATCGCACCATTTATCAAACAACGATTAATTTGCCGCCAATCGCGGGTGATTATCAATTGGCGTATCAAAGATGTTGTAGAAATGTGACGATTGTTAATTTGGTTGACCCCTTGGATGTGGGTGCGACTTTTGGCGTCACCATTTCGGAAGAAGCTTTGGACGAATGCGATTCCAGCCCCATTTTTAATTTTTATCCGCCCATTTTTATCTGTGTCAATGAGCCGATTTTCTTTGACCAATCTGCGTCTGATTTGGATGGTGATTCGATAGTTTACCAACTTTGTGCGCCGCTCAGTGGAGTCACGCCCGACAATCCTCTACCCCAACCGCCGAACAATCCACCCTACCCTGAAGTTCCGTATTTGAGTCCGCCTTACGGTGTCGATAATATGCTGAATGGCTTGCCTGGAGGTGACCCGCTGATGATTAATCCTGTAACGGGAATTCTGACGGGAACGCCGAATACCATTGGGCAATTTGTGGTTGGTGTCTGCGCAAAAGCGTATCGAGATGGGGAATTAATTTCGACCATTCGTCGTGATTTCCAATACAATGTCGGTATCTGTGGCGTGGCGACTTCCGCGTTTTTTGCCCCCGAAATCCAATGCGACAACTTAACGGTTGAGTTTGAAAACGAGAGTATTTTAGCAGACGATTATTTTTGGATTTTTGGCGACCCCAACAATCCTGACGATACTTCGAGCCTTGCCAATCCTCAATTTACCTACTCTGACACCGGCACTTTTACAATCACTTTGATTGCCGAACCCGGTACTTCTTGTGTTGATACGGCAACTGCTCAAATCACACTCCTCCCCGACTCCATTATTCCAGAGATTGAATTTGAAATAACAGAATGTTCCGACAGCATGGTCATTGAAGTCGCGAATTTGACCATTGATACCAGTTCTGAAATCATTGATTGGCAGTGGATATTGACTGGCGATTTAGGCTTAATTGATACCTCCAGTCTGCAAAATCCGAGTTTTATCGTCAATTATAGTACCATCGTCACCTTGTCCCTGATGGCGACGGCCGCGAATGGTTGTGTAAAAATTTATGAAGAAGATTTTACCGTGGAATTATTAGAAGATGAATTGGTAGCTGACACTTTACAAGTCTGTGCGGGTCAAAATGTTGCGCTCAATCCGCCGCCGTTTGTACCGAATGCTAGCTATCTTTGGTCGCCTTCCGAGACCTTAAATGGAGCTGACTTTATTAATCCAATTGCGACGCCTTTGGAGACGACGACTTACACCGTGACGATTACGGAAGGCAATTGTGAAATTGAACGCAGCGTCACCGTCATTGTCCCAGAACCGGTACAAGCCATCTTGCCCGCTGATTTTGAAACTTGCGAACCCATTCTCGAATTGACGGTTCAAACCAATACCGGAATTGAATTTTTCTGGGCAACCGATGTGAATTTTGATGATGTTATTGCAGAAGATTCGACCGTTTTGGTTGAGCCATTTGGAACGACAACTTATTACGTTTTGATACGCGACGCCAATGGTTGTGCGGTCGTAGATTCTGTTACGATTAATGGATTGGGCATCAATACCCAATTGAGTACGCCACCTCTGATTTGTTTGGGGGAAACGCTCGAAATGTCTGTCCAAAATCTGGATACGGAAGACGGACTCACCTATTTTTGGTATCCTGAATTTTATGTTCAAAATGGGCAAAATACAAATGCGGTTACCGTCGAACCTGTCAATCCAGGCTTGCAATATATTTTTGTAGAAATGGAAAATCAAAATGGCTGTCTTCGCACTGATTCTGTCGAAATTGGCGTGATTGATACACTCGAACAAGCCAATTTTATTAGCTTTCAGCAATGCGGCGGTTTTACCATTCAGTTTACCAATATGAGTAGCAATGCGCCGTTTTATAGCTGGGATTTTGGGGATTCGACCAATCCAAACTCTACTTCGATGGACGATAATCCGACTTATACTTATCCACAAGAAGGGACGTATTTTGTAACCTTGATGTTACCGACGGATGTGGATTGTCCCGATACATTAATTCAAGCGATTCAAGTGATTGACCCTTTGATTGAAGTCGATTTTTCTTATGAAATAACGGAATGTAGCGACTCAATTGTCATTGCGTTTACGGATGAATCGACCAATGGACAGAGTGATTTTTCAGATTGGAATTGGCAATTTTCGGATGGTCAAAGTTCTGATTCACAAAATCCGACGCTGACTTTTTTAGAAAATCAGAACCTGGTAGCCCTTTTTCAAATAACGTCCTCCGACGGTTGTGTTGATACGATTTCTCAACTCATTATCATTGAATTAATAACCATTAATTTGATGGACACCGTTTTTGTTTGCCCCGATGAAATGACGGGTTTGAATCCCAATCCTGATTTAAATTACAACTATGAATGGTCGCCACCAACGGGTTTGAATAACGTCAATTCCCCCAATCCACTCGCCAATCCTTTGGAAACGACGACCTATTCGGTGACTATTTCTAATGAAGGAGACACCGCTTGTGAAATCGTTCGGGAAGTCACGGCGGTCGTTTTACCTGATGTAGATTTGCAAGTTTCCAATGATACGACAATTTGTGCGGATGAAATTTTATTGACGGCAGTCAGTGCGGATGCGATTTCGATTCAATGGTCAGATACGTCTAATTTCACCACTATTTTAAGTGAAAATTTTGAACTCACGGCAATGCCTACTGGCGAAACAGCTTATTTCATCGAAGTAGAAAATGAATTTGGTTGCAAAAATCAAGACACCATTTTAATTACAAATGGGCAATTGAATGTCTTCGCTGCTGATACTTTTCAGGTTTGCTTAGGCGATACTTTGCGGCTGTTTATTGAAAATCTAAATCCAAATGACGGAGCGACTTACCAATGGTCTCCGAGTGAAAATATTGTCGCAGATGGCAATACCGCTGCCCCACTCGTCGAACCAAATTCTGATGGTATTTTTACGGTGGACGTCACCAATATTTATGGCTGTACGACTACGGAAACGGTAGAAGTTCCCACAAGTAGTACGATACCTCCTATTAATATTACGCCCGTTCTCGACACAATTTTTGTGGGCGATACGTTGCAATTGGAAGCTACTTTTGATGCGGGCTATACCTATTTTTGGTCGCCAACAAATACTTTAGGCTTTCCATTTTTTGATTATAACCCTGAAGCTTTTCCTACAGAAACAACTGAATATGAACTATTTATACAAGATAACGATGGTTGTTCCAATATTGCTTTGGCGACCGTTGTGGTCTTAGATAGAAATTGTACCGACCCGTTTATTTTTATTCCAACGGGCTTCTCTCCGAATGGCAATGGCAAGAATGAATTCATTCAAGTTTTCGGGAATAATATCGATGAAATGGAACTGCACATTTACAATCGCTGGGGCGAACAAGTTTTTGAAAGCTTTGACCAAAGTGATAAATGGGATGGGACTTTTAAAGGCGAAGCATTGCCGCCAGATGTCTATGGGTTTTATTTGAGTGTGCGTTGTTTTGATGAAGAACGGTATGTGAAAAAGGGTAATATTACGTTGGTACGGTAAGTTCGTTTTAAGTCCCCTAATTTCATTAGAAGTTACTGCTATTCAATCACTCCGTGATTTCTTTTTTTGGTAGTGTAACAAATGTGCACCACCATTTATTGAAAAAGTGATTTATTACCGTGTAAACGAAGGTTCTTTTAAGTTTGAGCAGCGAGAAAATCGTAAGATTTTCGAACTTCAAAAAACACCGTGCGCGTTGCCTACGGCACGCGGGAGGGATATTAAGGGACAAAAGCACCTAAACTGTAAAGTGCACATTTGTGGCACTACCCTTTTTTCAATCAATGATGTTATGCATATTGGTATGTTTGATATCTATCGTTCATTCTTTCTTCGCAATTCCAACCTACGCATGGGCATTTTATCAATCATCGAAAATAATTTTTCAGCAGATAAAACGGTTGATTGCAATAGTTTTTGTCCACCATCCAAACCAATTAATTGCACCTCAAAAGCAGTCTTGGATTTTTTGTAATTGGTATAAAGCTGATTGCCTTTTTGCCAATTCTCTACCGCCTTTAATTCTTGTTGAAATTGCGCTGGTAGGATTTGATAAACCAGTATTTTTCGCTCGCCCAGTCCTTTTTCAACTGTTTGCAATTCAGCTAATTGCTTTTTAGAATCAATGTTATTCTTGTCGTCTGCAATGATTAATATCAGCCGATTTTCCCATTGGTGAATTGCCAAATATTGGGCGAAGGACGTGGTAATAGTAGCCATAAAATTGCTGTAAAAATGAAGTGTAAAGATTTCATATTTCTAAAACGAAGTACTTAAAAAGAAGTTTAGTGATAAAAAAAAAGTTAAGTAAGTGACCTTAAATAATCGACACTTTTGACAGCCGATATTTTTTGTTTAAGAAAAAAAAAATCCTTTAATAATCCCTTTATTTAATGATTTTTTAAGTTTCTTAAACGGAAATATAACCAGGTCTAAAAGTGTCAATTATTTGGGGTCACCTACTTATTATGGTCATTTGAATGATTTGCTTGTTCATCATATTTATAATTACCTTATTTTTCGGGGAAAGATATGGATAAGTAACGGTGAAAAAATAACTTCCCCAACTGGACAGAAGACAAATTATCCTCTGTCCAGTTGAGTAACTTATTCTTTCATCGTTACTAAGTAAAAACGATTCAATAACTTGGGCCATTATGCTTGTCCTTTTCCCTTCTAAAAAACACAAAAAATAGTTCCGTAACGAAGGCTATGCAACGATTTTTTGAATTCTTTAGAAGAAAAAATTACGGCGCATTATGGTCCAACTTATTAAATCGTTTTTACTTATAATAAGCTAGAAATAAACAACAAGACAACGACTATTACAATAAATACTACTGCTAATCCAATGATTCCCAATACTAGTCCAGCTATAGCCATCCATTTCAAATCACTTACTTCAGGATTTTGCTTAAATTCATTTAAAGCGATGCTAGAAAAGACGATGGCAAGAATTGAAAACACTAAAAATAATATAGGTGCTATAGCAATAAGTACAAAACCTAATATTCCTAGTACAAATCCTGCAATAGCTAGATTTTTAGGTCTACTTCTTTCATTGGTTTTAGCTATTTTTTTCCTATTTTTCTTTTTTAGTTTCTTTTTCAGAAACTTTAAATTTCTACCAAATTTTGACCCTAATTCCTGCTGATTATATTTAATTATATCCTCAGCATTTAAGTCAAAAATAGATTTTTTTATTACGATTGCTCGGGTAGGTGAAGCGGCAGCTTTAATTGTTTCTGGTAATAGAACAAAACTTAAAAGGAAAAATAAAAGTGTAGTTATTTTTTTCATACCTATCGATTTTATGTTAGACTTGTTACCCTTTAAAAATGTTTGCATGAAATTTAGATTTTTTTGCTAGTCTTCTTTAAAAAATCATTGCCCAGTCCCTCTCTTGAATTATTTTTTAAGTAACTACTCAGGTACTTTAATTTATTGATTATCAGTTATTTATAATTTTGTTTAAAAATGATATTTGTCTGATTTTTTTTTGACAAAAAATCATTTTTTTAACATTTCCGTAACTTTAAAGACATTATTTTAACTATTTTTAACTAAAGATAGACTAAAAACCACCTGAGTAGTTACTTTTTTAAAGGAAAATAGCGGAAAAAATATTTTCAAAGGAGTAACAAGTATATTGTTAAATTTCCTACAAAATTACAATAAAAATGCAACTTATTTGTACAACTTTGTTTGGTGGAAGCAAACTCGCTATTTGGCTTTCGTCAAAAATGCTATTCTTTTAGTACAACCGGCAAAACGCCCAATTCTGTAAGGGATTGATAAAGTGATGTTATCCCAATAATTAGGGCCCTTGCCTAAGACAATAATTCTTACTAATTTTGTCAACATGAAACGGATAAATTTCACATCAAAATTCAAGACAAAGATTGTTTTGGAAGCGATTAAATAGAGCAAGACGCTTGCAGAAATTGGGCAGCAACATACGGTTGCGCCAACTCAAATAAGCAAGTGGAAAAAAGAGTTTTTGTCAAGTGCAGAAAGCGTATTTGCCAGCATAAAAAAATCAGAAAAAACGGAAGCCGCAAGCGAGCGGGAGCGATTGCTACAGACGATTGGCGAACTGAAGGTTGAGAATGATTTTCTAAAAAAAGTTGCGCTAAAAAGCGTTGGCGAGCGTAGAAAATTAATTGACCCAAAATTCGACATTGAGCAAAAGTGCTCAATGTCGAATTTTGGGTTTGCATCGAAGTGGTTTGAACTACGAAAACTGTGGAGAAAGTGCCTTGAATTTGGAATTGATGCGTCTGATGGACATGCGCTATCATTATCATCCTTACGAAGGCGCACCTCGAATGCACAATTATTTGACATTGAACGAAGGTTATCAAGTGAGTGTTAATCGAGTCGCTCGATTGTACTACAAAGTGATGGGTTTACGCGCTATCATACCTAGACCACATACCTCAAAAAGGAATAAGGAACATGCTGTATATCCTCATTTATTAAGGGGTTTAGCCGTTACTCATCCCAATCAGGTGTGGGCAACAGACATCACTTATATGCCTTTACCAAATGGGTTTATGTACCTTACGGCGGTGATTGATTTATACAGTCGATTTGTATTAAACTGGTCAGTTTCCAATACGATGGAAGCGGAATGGTGTCAACAAATGATGGAAGGGGCGATGGAAAAATATGGTGTTCCGGGTATTGTCAATACCGACCAAGGAGCTCAATATACCAGTGATATTTTTAGTGAATTCATCCTTGATTCAGGAAGTAAATTGAGCATGGATGGTGTAGGAAGAGCGACCGATAACGCTTTCATTGAGCGATTATGGCGAACGGTGAAATATGAGAATGTCCGTTTTTCGGAATATACTGACGGGTTAAAACTGCGTAAAGGAATGGATAAATATTTTCCGAAATACAACCAACGTAGGCATTCTTCACTGGAGAAAAAACTACCTAAAGACGTCTATGAAAATGGGCTAATCAGTATTCCAAATAATACGCAAAATTGAGCCATTTTTGGTGAGTTTGTAAAAGGTATATAAACGTCGTCGTACCTCCTCCGCCCTTGACAAAATCACTCAAAAATACTCGACGGTGGCTCATGATTTCAAAAACCAAGAAAAGTGAACTACCTGCCAAAAGGGGGCAGTTTTGATAACTAATTTAATAACGAAGGATTATTGTTAAGTTTCCCTATGAATTGGGGTAAGCACAGTTCTGCATTTTCGAAAAATTATGTCAGAAAAAATTAAGCATTTCGATGAAATTAGAATTCACATATTGCAATGGGTCAGCAATAACTATCAATCTAAAACAAAGGAAGTTTGAGCAGTGAAAATGGTTTTATAAAAACCGTTTTTGCCGCTCAAAACCCTCAGCCACCTAGCCTTCGGCTAGGTGCACTTTATTTTCTGAAGCTCGAAAATCTTAGGATTTCCTCAAATATCAAATTAAGTAGATATATCAATAAATAAGTAGTTTAGGGAGTTTATAATAAATAAGCTACCCAAGATGACGCAGCTATTTTTTCTTTTAAAGATGTTAAAAAAAGCGAGCATAACTGGTTATTTGAGACTTTTTTTAGCATTTTTAAAAGGGGAAAGAGCAAGTCAGATAGGTAAGTTATTTTTTACAAATTCCCTTACCTTAATTATCTTGACATTAAACCCCAACCCGCTCGAACAGCGTTCACAAGAAAAAATCACAAAAGCCAGTCATCAGAAGCGCGATGCTTGTCTAATTTATTTAGATTTACTAATCAAAACATAACATGAATAAAAAGTTAGTCATTGATACAACTTCAGAGATTGTGCAAATTGGCATTGCCATATTTTTAGCGAGCATCGGTTTAAAAGCATTTCTATTGCCCAACGGATTTTTAGACGGCGGAGTTACGGGAATAGCCATCTTGATTAGTGAGACTTTTGAAATGAATATTTCGGTGATACTGCCGGTAGTATCCATTCCATTTTTCATTATCGGTTATTTTACCATTACCAAGAGGATTTTACTGAAGTCTATTGTTTCGATTGTTTGCTTGTCGTTGGTTATTCATTTTGAAAATTTCAGTTCTATTTCGGAAGATAAATTGATTATTGCCACATTTGGAGGGCTTTTTTTAGGCAGCGGTATCGGATTGGCTATCAGAAATGGGGCAGTCTTGGACGGTTCCGAACTGTTAGGACTATATTTTAATACTAAATACGGATTTTCAATCGGCTCAATCATCCTATTTTTCAATATTATTCTCTTTGCCATCACTGCATTGGTTTTAACTCCCGAAGTTGCGATGTATTCAATATTGACTTATTTGGTTACGAGCAAAACGATTGATTATACCATTCAGGGCTTTGAAAATTACGTCGGACTAATGGTCATCTCTAAAGAAAGTCACAAAATTCAAGATACTATTTTCGAGAAAATAGGACAAGGCATAACTGTTTATCAAGGCATCAAAGGGTATGGTAAAAATGGGATTGCTGAAAATAAAGAAATCATTCACTTGGTCTTGAATAGAATCGATGTGCAGCGTATCAACCGAATGATTGATGAAATTGATAAAGAAGCCTTCATCATTGAATTCGATGTCAACGATGTGAAAGGAGGGAAAATCCGTAAATTTATGGGTGAAAATTAAATTAAAATTAAACAGACCTGCGGTGTCGGTTACTAGGTAACACCTGGCGATTAATTCGGTAAAATTTTTAGACAAGATTTTTTCGATAGTTTTTCTTTAAAAATTCTTGAATAGCCAGTGTTATTGATAAAAAAATTAAAGGAAAAATAGCAGCTAAAGAGGTTTATAACGTTACCGAATTGCTACAAACAATTAAATACCATGTAAACTAATTTTTACTAAAAAAATCCGTGAAGTGAATGAATAGGAATAACTCCAAATGAAATTCGGGACTCAATTTTATTTTAGAAATCCTAGAGGGGTTGTTTGAAATCGCCTTCTTTTCCATGGATTCCGTACATGGTTATTAATATTCAATCCTTTCAGGATTATCTAAATTCAAGAAAACTTAATTTATACCGTCTTAAACCGGGTAAACTAAGTTCTGCTAAATTTTATAGGGTATTAAAATACTTCTTATTCACATAAAAAGTACCGAAAGGAAGCAAGGAAGCGATTAATACAAAAAAGGTAGTTTTAGCATCCCATTTCATGCGTGACCGAACGAGTAACGCTAGTACAATGTATGCAAGAAATAATAATCCATGAGGCATTCCCAACGATTTGACTAAAACGGCATTCCCTGCAAAATATTTGAGCGGCACCCCCACAAACAATAAAAGGATATAGGATAAACCTTCTAAAAAACTGATGGTTTTAAAAATGCTTGTCATACTACTTTTGCTTCCGCTTGTTGTATTCATATCACTAATTTTATTTTATTTTATTAAATAACGCATAGTGACTAATCCGATGAAAAATTTAGACAAGATTTCATCTAATTAATTACTATGCTCGATGTCCCACTATTCCGCACCAGTCCCGTGCAGCTTGTCTGATTTCCCCAAAAACCCAACTCGTAATGTAGCACCTCTGACGCAGCATCAAGGTACGAATCTTTCCTATTGCGCAGTATATTTTTGAATAAAAATCGTGCACCTGAGAAGGAAACAAGCCCTTTTAAATGACGAGTTCCAGTGCTTTATTTCCGCGTCAGAGCCCCTGTATCGGTCGAATTTCTCAATAAATTCGACATCGAAAGCAGGGATGGCGCAAAAGTTGAAATTGAAATTGACAGTTGAACAAATCTAAGACATTGTAGTTACACCACAGGCCAAAAATTCAGAAACTTTCGACATCATTCCTTAGAAACGTGAAATAAATAATATGGTTCTTTGACAAATACCGTGATTTTTTAAAGAAAACTAGCAAAAAAATATAAATTTCATACAAGCATTTTTAAAGGGTAACAAGTCTATTTAGAAATTTTGACAATTTTACCCAAGCTTAGACCTTGAATTATAATAGAAAACAAGACGACTGAGTAGGTTACAAACACCAATATGTTGCTTGATAATTCTTCATTTAAAGACAATGCGAGCGCAACAGAAATTCCTCCTCGAAGACCACCCCATGTCAATACAGAAATAGTTGAAACCGTATTTTCTTTTGGATGTTTTAATAAGGAAAATGGGATAATAACCGAGATAAACCGAGCAAATAAAACAATGAAAATGCTAACTAACCCTAACATTAAATAATCCAATTGAAAATCAATCAAATGAATCACCAAACCAATCAATACAAACAATACGGCATTTAGCGTATCATCCAAAATTTCCCAAATAGAATTGAGCTCTTCTCGACAAGCTACTGAAAAATCTGCACGATTGATTTTGTTTCCAATAAACAAGCCCGCCACCACCATCGCCAAAGGACCAGATACATGGATAATAGATGCCAAAGCATAACCACCCATGACAATTGCAAGCGTTAATAAAATGGCTAAATGCGCGTTTTCTTGAATAGATTTTATTAATTTCCAACCCACAAAACCCAGTAATAAACCATATAAAATACCACCAACAGCTTCTTCTAAAAATAGTGTAAATATTTCGCCCGAAACGGAATGTCCACCCATATTTTGAGCTTCGATTATCAACAAAATTCCCGTAAAAACAACGACCCCAACACCATCATTAAATAAAGATTCCCCCTCTATTTTTAGTTTCAAACTTTCCTTTACACCACCTTCTTTCAAGATAGCAATTACAGCTATTGGGTCGGTTGGCGAAATCAATGCGCCAAACAAAAGACAGTGCAAAAAAGGAATGTCTATTCCAAATAATTGGCTTGCACCAAAAAATAAACCACCAACCACCGCCGTAGAAATCAAAACGCCTAAGGTGGCAAAAAGAAGGACGGGCTTCTTTTCTTTACCTAATGCTTCCAAATTGACGTGCATTGCGCCCGAAAACAATAAGAAACTCAGCATCATATCCATCAAAATAGACTCAAAATCCAAAGTCAATACCATATTACAAAAGAACTCATAAAACGCTGGTATTAAAGGTTTTGAGTTAATGATGACAATGGCACTAACCAATGCTAAAATCATTAAACCAATGGTAGTTGGTAATTTGAGCCAGCGATAATTTATATAGCTAAATAAAGCAGCCAATGACAAGACAATAGCGAATGATTCAAACATTGTTTATTTTTTTGAAAAATTATTAAATGAAATGACGCGCATTATTTAATTCGCATTCTTAAGTAGCTATTCAAGTTAATAGTGTCGGATAGCATTTGGATGAGTTTTGAATTTGTACAAGGCAAAAAACGCAGACATAGCCTTTGCTATGGCGAGTATTTTTAACGAAGTACAAATTTAAAAATCGCCAAATCATCCGACAGTATTAACTTGAATAACTACTAAGGGAGTAGGCAATTTATAAATTACCAATTTTACAGCGAATATTTTTTGTTTAAAAAATTGGCTCTACGGTGAAAAGTGTGGGTCAATATGAGAAGCGAGAAAATCATAAGATTTTCGAGCTTCAAAAAAACAATACGCATTGCCTGCGGCAATGCGGGTGTGCTTGTTAAGTGGTAAAAACGGTTTTTACAAACGGTTTTTACCACTTAAAATCCCCTTGTAAAAATGCAATGAAATTTACTTTACACGGTATTAAGTAACACGTAGTAATTAATTGGGTAATTTTATAAATATCTTTTACCAAATTAATTATCACGCGTTACTTAACAGTCAACTTATTGAAATCCCTACCACTGGGCTCTTGGTAAATCTGTAAATCAAATTCGGACACCACCGCTAAAATATGATCGAAAATATTTCCTTGAAGACTTTCATATTTCGCCCATTCTTTGTCTTTGCTAAAAACATAAATTTCAATGGGCAAGCCATGTTCCGTTGGCGCAAGTTGTCTTACCAAAAATGTCATTTCTTGGTTAATCATCGGTTGATTTCTTAAATAAGCTTCAACGTAGGCGCGAAATGTTCCAATGTTGGTCATCCTTCTACCGTTAACAAGATTGGATTCATCAACCAACTCCTCTTGGTTATAAATTTGAATTTCATTTTTCGTTTTTTCAATATAATCGGAGATATACTGGATTTTGCTAAATCGATTCAGCATTTCTGTTGTACAGAATTGAATGGTATTTATATCAATACTAATCGATCGTTTGATTCTCCTACCACCTGACTCATTCATACCTCGCCAATTTTTGAAGGAGTCGGTAATTAATGCATAAGTTGGAATTGTCGTAATTGTTTTATCCCAATTTTGCACCTTAACCGTCGTCAAAGCTATTTCAACAATATCACCATCTGCACCATATTTTGGCATTGAAATCCAATCACCATTGGCCACCATTTGATTGGCAGATAATTGTATGCCCGCTACAAAACCCAAAATAGCATCCTTAAAAATAAACATCAATATAGCAGTAAGCGCACCTAAACTACTGAATAAATAGATGGGTGTTTTACCCACTAAAATGGACGTGATAAATATACCACAAATGAAATAAATAATAATTTTAAAAACTTGAATAAAACCCTTTATCGGAATTCTATTAGAAACTTCGTAGGTGTTGTAAATATCCAAGGCCGCATTTAAAAAAGCATCCATTGCGAGGATAGCCATCGCAATCATATAAATTAATGCTGCACCGCAAATCAAAGAAATAGCTAAATCATAACCTACTAATGGGATGGAAATGCTTAGGTAAATAACAATGGCTGGAGCCAGATGAGCCAAGCGATTAAATACTTTTTTTCTAAGAAATACATCATCCCATTGTGTTTTTGTCCGATTAACAATAGCTGTTAATCCCCTCATGATAAATCGTTTAGCCAGCCAATCTGCAATAAGACTTATAATAATAATCAAAACAAAAATCAAACTTCGGGCTAATAAATCTGCAGTCGATAAATCCAAACCCTTTTCTAATATCCAATTTTTAATAATTTCCAGCATTCGTCTTTTTAGTTTAAATAAAATAACTTTTCCCAGTCGTTCTCACCATTGGAAATAATCTTAAAGGTAACTAAACAATCGACTTAAAAGCTACGAATATCTGGTAGTGTTTTATAAGGTTTGGTATTAATTAGGAATCCTATGCTTTCCGTGCAACAGGCGAGACATCCTCAACTTTGCACGGAGACCAAGCAAAGCTTGGCAAGAGCGTGGTCGTTTTTTAATTGGAAAAACACGTATCGTCACAGCGAAGGTAATACAGCAGGATGTATTGTCACAGCGGGGCTTACCACCCACAACATTACTCATGAATAAGTATAACGCAAATGATACGATAAGCACAGCAACACGCACCTACTCTTTCACAAACCGTAAACTATAAACCGCATTTGCGTCAATGATTTGTACAAAATAAAGCCCTTTCTTCAACGCTGAAACATCAATATTTGCTTCATTTGCAAGAAGGATTATTTGCCCACCTACTGTAACAATTTGAATATTTCGGTGATCGGTTAATTGGTCGAAGCCTTTTATTTTTAATACATTAATTACTGGATTAGAGTGTACAGTCAATGCTATTTTAGAAGCAGTATCAGGCGATTGAATACCTACGGATTGATGCTTGTAAACCGTGATTTTGTCTCTATCCGTGCCGCTATTATTGATTAAATATAGGGTTTGACCACAGGGCGAAATAGCGAGATCTCTCAGGCGTCCGTTCATGCCTTGGTCTTCACCAAAAAAACGTTTTGGATTAGGCTCTTCAATGGTCGAAGGAACAATCGTGCCATTGGAGCTAAGCTGAAATTGAAAAAGTTCTCGATCAGTCGTTGCACCATTTTTTAGGGTGACGACCAGTAAACTGTTTGTCCATTCAGAAATGGCTGCACTTCCATAATAATCGCCTCCAGAAGGCGCAACTGAGCACCAATCTGTCCAGACATTAGAACTATCTAGCACCGTACACCAAGAATAGATAGGCGCGACTAAAGCATCGTTGGCAATCATTGGATGTGGCATATAATTGTCAATAAAATTCATTTCGTCCTCATAATTGCCATCATGATAACCTTGCACATCTTTCCAACCATAATTCATGCCCTTTTGTAAAATATTAATTTCATCATCTGTGCGATCGCCATGTTCTACCGCATAGATAATTTCTAACGTTGGATGATAAATTAATCCCTGAGGATTTCGGTGTCCACGCGTATAAAAAGAGTTCCCCCCTACCGGATTATCAGCGGGAATAGTCCCGTCCATATGGAAGCGATGAATTTTGCCGTTTTGAGTACTAATATCTTGGGTGAAATTATTTGGATTGGTCGATTGCGGCACATAGCAATCTGGCGAACTTAAAACCGATCGTCCATTGTCTCCAATCGACACGAACAAATACGAAATGCCATCTTGCTTTGCCGCTAATAACCGACCACCATAGTAGTCAAATCCAGTGATTAACTGATTAACAATATTCGTATCTTCTATGACGGTACTAGTCGCCTCATCCCATTTCAATCGCTTAATTCTAAATCTAGTAACAGGGGCTACTTCCTTTCCACTATTGTACGAATAAACAAAATAGATGTAAGCATGTGCCACCTCTGAAAATCAGGGTCTAATGCCAATCCAAGCGTCCCTTTTCCAATAGAAAAACCGGGGCAAGTAGGCGAATCTTCCAGTTCCGAACCAGGAAAGTAATCCAAAGCAGTATAGACGATAGTTTTGTCTCCAGTAGTAGGATTAACGCGTGCTATATTGCCGTCCTTTTCGGTTAGCCAAAGGAAATCATCTGATCCATACACGATTTCCCAAGGCGAAGTCAACTCTGTTGGAAGTTCCGTTCGAATAAAATTTTGTGCCTGCAAAGTCCATGTACAACTAAAAAGGAAGGTGAAGAGATAAGTAAATTTCATGACTTGTGTTTTAATAGTTAGTTTAAGTAACGGTGAAAGAATAAGTTCCCCAACTATCCTCGTTTATTTTGTTCTTTTTCTCTACTTCGGTCGAAATGACAAAAGATGTTTGCTTTTGAAATAGGAGTTATCTCTACATCATATGCGAATTAAAAGTTAAAAGATAGCCAAGAAAACAGCAGAAGCAGCGATTTTTCCATAGACATGGCTTAAAATGCCTTTTGTTGCTCTGGTTTTAGAGGCATCTTGAATACCTGTTTTTTCAATTAACCAGTTAAAGAACCCTTCAATTGGCTGTCGAAGCCTACTAATAGCGGTGTTCTGTATTTTTTGGTCAGTAAATAACTCTTTTTGTCCTCTTTTTCGTTTAGCAATAGCGCAAATTGTGACATTGTATTTTTGGAGTATGAATTCCTTATTCTTAACGTCATAATAAGCACTATCTAAATAGCATTTACTATTTTGA
>JBLHWU010000014.1:0-44685 GCA_047629355.1 Saprospiraceae bacterium
AGGACTATTTGCTTTTCAAAAAATGAGCAAATCCATGATAATGTAATCGGAATGTACATTGAAAAACATTACTATCAAAGCGGCTCTTTTGCTGCTTAAATCAATATTGGAAATTATGCTAAATCAATGGATTTGAGCCACTACCAAAAAATCTAATTCAAATCCCCAATCTTCACCCCTATAAAATCAACATCCAAGACTGGCGGCAACTCATCCAACTGTATCGACTCTGGAAACAAGGACATCCAAGGATTGCTCGGATTCGGAAATTCATAATCTGCTGGAATAAATCGCCAATCTGGAACAGAAAATCCATCACTGATATTCAAAATCACCTTACGGATATTCACCAAATCAAGCGTCGTTACAGAATTTGAACCATTCACATCAGCAGCAATTAATTTGTATGGGTCACTGATAATCTCGTCGCCCAGAATGTGTTTTCGGAGAATCACCAAGTCAAAGGTCGTCACACCATTTACAATTGAATCGTCTTTCATCGGCGTAATATTATAGTCTGTGCCCATAAATAAGACCTCACCTTCGTAGTCGCCGTCGCAAGAAGTTCCTGAATTGGTGACCGTCATATTATTAATGGAAATATCTACATTAACGCCGCAAATCCCTTCGCCTTCTGGTGTCAAAATCACACCACCAATCGGTTGCCCAGAAGGCGGAAGACAAGAATTATCGGTTTCAATAGTAATGATAGTATTACAAGAACTTTGGTTGCCACTCTGATCCGATAGAAAAATCTCCACAGGTACTTGTGGTCCATCTGGTTGTGTAAAAGTCATTTGCGCCACCAGAGAATCGACACTAAAAGAGTAAGTAAAATTCCCTAAACAGTTGTCTGTTGAACTGTCACTAATATCTGACGCACTTAAGGTTACTTCACAATCATTGCCTTCATTCAATTGAATCAACAGTTCCGCATAGCAATTTGCGAAAGGAACAGTGCAATCTTCTACCGTCAAAATCGTCTGACAACTGGTGCTATTACCACATTCATCCAGGGCAAAATAAATAACCCAAACCGTCCGATAGAAATGTTCGTAAATGGTCCAAATCCTTGTCCCATCGCACTCGAAACCGTCCAAGTATCGCGGTAGTCACATGCGGACAATTCGGGTTCGGGTAAGATAATCGTCGCTACACAAGAATTACCTTCCACACAAACCGTCGGAATGTTGCAGCCATTAACAAAAACAGCAGCAGTTTCATCCGTAATTTCAATAATCTGCTCGTAATAAATCACGCCATCAGAATTTGGGTTTGGATAATTATCGGCATTGAGGCCGTCTTGAAAAGTCCGTTCATTACAAGTGCCGTCTCCGTTTAAATCACAGTTTGCAAAGGTTTGACCTAAAATAAATTCATTGGTTTCAGCCGTTAAATTCAACGTGTCAGGGTTACTAATACAGCTATTAAAAACTTTCCATTGCCGTACAATCTGATAACAAGCATCTGGAACAATTTGAAAAATTTGGTCTGTATAAGCGATTTCTATATTCTCGCAGTTGTCGCCATAAAGAATCGGCATGCCATAACCATCAGGTCCCGTATCACAATTAAGCGTCATGTCTTCTGGAAATTCTACCGAAAAATCAGATAGATGCTGAACAGTAATCGACTGGTTGCAATTCAAGCTCAATCCGCCATCTTCTGATATCATCAGACGGGTAATCGTTCCCATTCCACAACTATTTACATTGACAGTAGCGGAATTTTGAAAATTAAAATAGCAATTGAGGTCAATTTCAGGTTCTCCTAAATTATTTAAAATCGCATAATTCCCATTTGCTAAATTATTTTCGTAAATATCAAAATAGCGTTTACAAGTAAGCGTCGTGTCATTTGGACAAAAAAGACTTTCGTCTTGACTAATTTTAAAAATAACATCTTTAGTGGATTGATTTCCACAAGCATCTGTCAAATTATACGTTATTATATGATTACCAGGAATGGGCGGAAATTCAAAAAGCCCTCCATTAGTATCGAAGGTATCCCAAGGAGTGACAATTTCTATTTCAAAGTCTGAACATTCCAATTCAATGACGGCTGGAGGCAGGTTGAAATTAGCACTACAATTTTCACTCGTACTGGCACGCAAGGTATCAGGCACAAAGAAATCAGGACCAGCGGAATCTTTATATTGAATAATTTGTTGGTACGTAATCGTTTGATTATCACAAGAATTTATAACAGACCAATTCCTCTTTATTTCGCGGGAAACGCCACAACCAGGCACAATAATATCAGCATGTGTTATGGATAATTCACAGTAAAAATTCTCCAATCGGCGTCCATAAGCCAATGGAATGCCCGTTACCGTCGTATCAGTTTGCACCGCAAAGGTCATCGAATCGCTACATTCAAAAGCAGGATTGGACACATCGTCGAAGTTCTGTGGAAAAATAATATCAGATGTCGTCAACCAATCTCCAATAATTACCTGATTGCAATTCGCAATCAAACCATTTTCATCGGTAACCGTCCAAAGTCGATTGATTGTAAAAGCATGTTCGTCAGGGCAATCCAAATTAACGATATTGTCAAAATATTCGAAAATATGAGTCGAATCTGGATAACAGCCATTCAAAATTTGCGGATACCCTGTTAGAGTCGGTCCTGCAATCGCTGCTTCATGGCAGTAAACTGTTTTATCTGAACAATTGATTTGGAATGCTTCGCTATTAATGACGTCCAAATTTCCCCAGCACATGTTCCCACTATCCACATGAATGACGTAGACAATCAAGCTTTCCTCAATCTGATTGACTGTCACCGTATTGACAGAAGTATTGCTACTTCCCAAAATTTCTAAAGTAAATTCATCCTGCGGAACGTCTGTACTTTCCAAAAACAGGTCATAAGTCAATAAGGAATCGCATTCCCCCATTAAATCAACTTCCACATTATCAAAGCACTCCAAAGTCTGAGAAAACCCGACAGGCGATAGATTTACAAATAAAAGGGTAAACAATAGCTTTTCAAACACATCAAAACAAGTCTTAATATACATCTTCATGGCAATGAATATTTTGGATTACAAAATTGAAATTATAAGCTTTTTCTAAAAAATGAATTTTAGAAAAAATCAATACCAAATAAGCCTTTTTCAATAAAAGAATGAATAGGTGTCCTTTAGTAAAAACGATTCAATAAGTTGGGCCATTATGCTTATCCTTTTCCCTTTAAAAAAACACAAAAAATAGTTCCGTAACGAAGGCTATGCAACGATTTTTTGAATTCTTTAAAAGAAAAAATTACGGTGCATTATGGTCCAACTTATTAAATTGTTTTTACTAGAATTTATTTCTGAAATTCAATCAAATTAATACCATTATTAACGGTACTCACTTGAATGAAAAACAAATATATTAAATGTTCCATTGTTAACGAAATTTATAGTCTTTTCTGAAGTAAATTTAAGTACAATAATTATACCTTAATTGATTAGTCAAAATTTTAATGCCCCGTTAAGTAGGTGACTTTAATTAATCGACACTTTTGACAGAGAATTTTTTAAGTTTCTTAAACGGAAAATAGCCTTTTCTAAAAGTATCAATTAGTTGGGTTAAGTAGACTGTAAAGTAAATTTCATTGCATTTTACCCCTTAACAAGCACACCCGCATTGCCGCAGGCAATGCGGACTGTATTTTTTGAAGCTCGAAAATCTTACGGTTTTCTCGCTTCTAGAATACAAGAAAACTTAATTTACAGTGGATTCAAGTTTCCTAAACTTATCACGAAAGCTAAATTCTATGTAGTCAACACTTAACATTTCCTATAACTTTCAACAAAAATTCCACCTTCGGGAACATTCTTTATCCCCCTTTCGTTTTCTAGTTTCAAAAAATTGGCGTTTCTTCGCGTTTTATTTGAAAACAGACATTTTTGCAATAGACTTATTACCCTTTAATTAAATGCTTGTCTGAAATTTAGCTTTTTTGCTAGTTTTCTTTAAAAATAGCGAAAAAAGATATTTTCAGACGAGTATTTAATTAAAGGGTAACAAATCTAATAATAATTAGATGTTTAGTCCTTTGGATATTTAGAAGCTTAGTCTGACGGAGACTTTATCTAAATATCTAAATTTCCATACATCCAAACATCCAAATACAATTATGGAATATACTCCACGGACGATTGAGAAAAAATGGAGACAATTTTGGGACGAAAACCAAACCTACAAGGTTAGCAACGACAGCGATAAGCCTAAATTTTATGTGCTGGACATGTTTCCTTACCCTTCAGGTTCGGGCTTACATGTAGGTCATCCATTAGGCTATATTGCTTCGGATATTTACTCGCGATACAAGCGGTTAAACGGCTTCAATGTGCTACATCCAATGGGCTACGATGCCTTTGGTTTACCTGCGGAGCAATACGCGATTCAGACGGGCGTACATCCTGCTAAATCGACGGCGGAAAATATTAAACGCTATCGTGACCAATTGGATAACCTTGGTTTTTCCTACGATTGGAGTCGAGAAGTCCAAACTTCTAACCCTAAATATTACAAGTTTACGCAATGGATTTTTATCCAATTATTTGAACATTGGTACGATACAGAGCAGCAAAAAGCACGTCCAATTACCGAATTGGAAGCACATTTTGCAGAACATGGAACGGAAGGTTTACATGCTGCTTGTTCAGAAGATTCTAGTTTTATTGCGAGTGATTGGTCAAGTTTTGATAAAAAAATGAAAGCCGATACGTTGATGAATTGTCGTTTGGCTTATCGCACCAAAACTTTTGTCAATTGGTGTGAAGAACTCGGTACGGTGCTCGCAAATGATGAAGTAAAAGATGGTGTTTCTGAACGTGGTGGTTATCCAGTGGAGCGTCGTCCGATGTTACAATGGTCGCTACGAATTACGGCATATGCAGAGCGTTTATTGAGTTCTTTGGATAAATTGGAGTGGTCAGATTCGATGAAAAAGATGCAAGCGAATTGGATTGGTCGTTCGACTGGTGCACAGCTATTTTTTGATTTAGATGGACATGACGAGCAAATTGAAATTTACACCACGCGTCCCGATACGATTTTTGGAGCGACGTTTATGGTGCTTGCGCCAGAGCATGATTTGGTAGCAAAAATCACGACTAAAGAGGAGAAAAAAACTGTTCAAAAATATTTGGATTATGTAAATACCCGTTCCGAACGAGACCGTCAAGCAGAGTCAAAAGATGTCTCTGGTGCATTTACGGGTGCGTATGCATTGAATCCATTTAATGGCGCGAAGATTCCTGTTTTTATTGGAGAATATGTGTTGAAAGATTATGGGACGGGTGCGATTATGGCAGTGCCAGCGGATGATGAGCGGGACAAGCGTTTTGCTGATAAATTTGGTTGTCAAGTTGTTTCTGTCATTGATAAATCCATGCACGAAGGCGCGACGATTGAGGATAAAGTTGGGACAATGATTAATTCTGAATTCCTTAACGGGATGCAAGTGTTGGAGGCGATTCAAAAAGTTAATAAGCGAATTGAAGAACAAGGCATTGGTAAAGCAAAAGTCAATTTCCGACTTCGCGACGCTATTTATAGTCGTCAACGATATTGGGGGGAGCCGTTTCCAATTCAATATGATGAAGACGGAATTGCGCACGCAATGAAAGTCGAATATTTGCCATTAGAGTTGCCAGAATTGGATGATTTCAAACCAGCTTCTGGGGCAAAATCACCATTGGCTCGAAATGAAGCTTGGGTTAATTTTAAAGAAGGTTGGACGAGAGAGACGGATACCATGCCTGGTTTTGCGGGTTCCTCTTGGTACTTTTTGCGGTACATGGATGTCGATAATGAGGAAGCATTTGCAGGTCAAGCTGCTTTGAATTATTGGCAAGATGTGGATTTATATGTGGGTGGAACAGAACATGCAGTTGGTCATTTATTGTACTCGCGTTTTTGGCATAAGTTCCTGTTTGATAAAGGATTAGTTCCAACGAATGAGCCGTTTAAAAAGCTTATCAATCAGGGGATGATTCAAGGAATTGTCGAGAGCTTGTATATGTTGAAAGATAAGGAAGACGGGATTGCAAAGTTCGTCTGTGCGGGCTTAGTAGAGAAAGGCATTTATAAAAATGTTGCTAAAATTCCAATCCATGTTGATTTTGTGCAAAATTATGGTGCAGAGGATTCCCATTTAAATATGGACAGCATCAAGCAATTTTTGGATTGGCGACCAGAGTATAAAGATGCTGTATTTGTTTGTGGAAATGGTATTTACCAAAAAGGACAATTTTCTTCTAAAAATGGGGAAAAGGACAGCCGTCTATTCACGCATTCTGAAGTCGGAAAAATGTCTAAACGATGGTTCAATGTCGTTAATCCAGATGATGTCGTTGAAAAATACGGCGCAGATTGTTTCCGTATGTACGAGATGTTTTTGGGACCAATTGAGCAATCTAAACCTTGGAATACGAAGGGCATTGATGGCGTTTCCAAGTTTTTAGGACGCTTTTGGAATATGTTTTACAATGACGCAGAAGAATTTTTAGTAAAGGATGAAGTACCTTCAAAAGAAGCATTGAAAATTCTGCACACTTGTATCAAAAAAATTACGACGGATGTCGAGCGTTTTTCCTTCAATACGTGCATCAGTGGTTTTATGGTTTGTGTAAAAGATTTGCGGAACATCAAATGCAACAACAAGGCGATTTTGCAAGAATTGGTGGTTTTGATGGCACCATTTGCACCGCATATTTCAGAAGAATTGTGGCACAAATTGGGCAATGAAACTTCTGTCAATATCGCAGAATACCCAGTTGTTAACGAAGCATTTTTGAAAGAAGACGCGATTGATTACCCGATTTCTATCAATGGTAAAAAACGGGCGATGGCGAATTTTTCTGTAGATGCGAGTAAGGAGGAGATTGAAAAAGCAGCGTTGGCAATGCCAGAAGTTCAGAAATGGACGGAAGGTAAGACGGTGCGAAAAGTGATAGTTGTGCCGAAGCGGATGGTGAATATTGTGGTGGGGTAAATGAAATTAATTAAGTGTGCTACTTTAAGTAGCGCCCTTAATTGAGCAGGAAAACTCCTGATGATTTATTGATTGTCAGGAGTTTTTTTTGTTAAATTATAATGTATAATTTAGTAACTACTCAGGTGCTTTAATGTACTGATTATCAGTTATTTATAGTTTTTTTTAAAAAATTATATTTGTCTGGTTTTTTCAAATTTTCGACAAAAAAGCATATTTTTAACATTTACATAACTAAAAATACCTTTTTTTAACTAAAAATAAGTTTTAAACTACCTGAGTAGTTACGTTTATTTTCATAAAAATCAAGTCCAAACGACTCGCGATGTATTCCATCAGTGTCGTTTTCCCGTAATCTGGTGGTGAGATTAACAGCAATAAACCCATCCTATCCGTCTGCATGTTTTCCCTGCTGTACCAATTTTTTTGGCTAAATTATTTCCAAAAATAGGCAGATATACTTTATCAATTAGTTTGTTTCTCACAAACGAACTCAATACCCGTGGCTTGAATTCGCCCAACCGCAAAGCCTTTTTACGTTGCTCCGCCAATGATTTTTTTAAAGCGGTAAATTGCTCATATTTAGGTACTTCCTGTGCTTGAAATTCCGCTAATTTGTTCATGAAATGATTATAATCCAAATCGTAACTGCCATTTTTCAATACGCCATGCTCCCCATGCATTCCTGCAATTTCCTTTTTTGTCTCCGTATGCACTACATTTTTAGCGTCAAAATTTTCAGTTAATAACAAAACAGCAACTTCCATAACGACCTCATTATCTGTTATTTGTCCATTACTTTGAAAAGCTCCAACCCATTGCTGAATCAATTCAAATTGCTCACTTGGGGATTCTTCTAATGCCTTAACCGGTTTTTCATATTTTAAAAACGCAGCATGCAAACTCGCAGCCTCAGGACTAATGATAAAACGGTCACCGCGCGTTTTCTCTTGATATAAATAATAAGCAATTTTTTGGTTGATTGTCATGTTATAGAATTTTGGATTTTTAGAAATTTTGAAGTCTGGGCAAACGGTAAGTTCAGTTCACTGCTTGCCTTTCTATTTCTGAGAAATCAGGATATTAGAAATTTTGATTTCAAACAGTTAACGCAAAATATCACAATTTCTAATGTCCAATTTTCTGTTCGTAAATAAAGTCAATTTTTAACTTCTTTCTCCTTTTCCTAAGAAATTCTCCTTGAAATTTTCGACAAAAACCCATTTTTTGCATTCAAATTAGAAATTTTTCAGATAAAAAACTATCTTTCAACCTTAAATATAGTGGTTGCTTTAGCTGCCAATCTTCTGAATGAATAAGCAGATTGGCAGCTAAAGCAGTGGCTACAAAAAACCCAATTGATGAGCAAACGACACTTTCTTCGACCAATTATCAAAGCAATAGGTCTTTATACTTTTCTTTTCATCATACTCGTGGTGACTATTCTTCCTGTTTTATTTTTTCACGTTTTTTATCGAATTTGGGCCTGGGTCAAGGAATGGAAGTTATGGTGGTATCGCCCCTTCGTTAAAGGTATTCCAAAAGAATATTACACTGCCGATTTTTCAAAGGTAAGGGAGCAAGAATTGGAGGCGGTGCAAGCTCGACGCGCCTATTATGATTTACCAGATGCAGATAAGAAAGACTTGTGGGGTTTGTCTATTTCGGGCGGAGGAATACGGTCAGCGACTTTGGGTTTGGGTATGATTCAAACGTTCATTTCTGAGAATGTGATGAAAGATTTTGATTATATGAGTACCGTATCTGGTGGTGGTTATATTGGGTCTTGCTTAACTTCATTAATGAGCTTGGAAGAGAGAGTAAAAGGTAATTTTTACAAACAGAAAATATTAAAGGAGGAAAAAAAATCTTTGGAAAATTTATTAGTAGATGAAAATTTACCAGAGGAAGTTCAAGCTGATATCTATGTAAAAATTCAGAAAAAAGAAGATAAAATTGCGCGTTTAGAATGGGACATTATGGACAAGCAAAGCGCGCCCAATCTCCATGAATTAGACCTAACACCACAAAACTCTCCTTTCACCACTGAATCCACTTGCAGCTATCAATCCTTTGACAAAGCGGAATTTAATACGCTTCATCAAATGCACCACCTGCGCACACACGGACAATATTTAACTCCAGACCAGGGCATTGGCAATCGGGATGTTAAGCGAGCATTTGGGGCGATTTGGACAGGAATTATGCACAATTTATTTGCCTATTTTACAGTAGTTGCCATCATTATTTCCTTAGCATTTACGCTTCTTTTTGCAATTTCTAATGGCGAATTTTTCGAAGCCGTCAATTATGATACCGTTGAATACTTACAAGATGAAAGCAATCTTAGTTTTGTGATGCGAGAGATTGACAATTGGTACAATAAAGGCATTCGACGACAAGGGAAATTCATTTCTGAAGCAGTTCGTGACCACCGTTATTTGTGTTCGATTTTTAGTTTTATTGGTTTCTTTTTTAGCATGGGCTTTCTATTTTTCGCCTTTTGGTATCAACGTCCGCCAGCTACGGATGACCGGGCAAATAGAGTAACCTCTGGTTCATCTTTTACCAATGAACAAGAACAAAAGTGGCTTAATTTTTTTCGGATTACGAGCTATATAATCTTACTTGTTTTTCCCGTGGTATCCGTCGCTTTGATGATACAGTTTTCGGAAGAACATACTTTTAGAAATTTCTATTGGATCGTCTTTGCGTTACCCTTCTTCTTTGGAGTCGGAATGATTATCGGCACATTTATGATTACGCCCTTGATGGAATATTCTAAATTCGTCTGGATTCCTTTATTAAAAAACTTCAATGACCGATTCAATCGGGGCGGGGCGGGTAAACGAGTAATTCATCAAATCAATCGGCGCAGAAATTCACCAACGTATCGGTCACTTTACTCCGCTACCCAAGGACAGGCGATGTATATTTTGATATTAGGCGTACTGATTCCATTTGTTTTATTGGCAGTTTTTTCCTTACGTTTGGAAGGGAATTTTCTATTTTCCTTATTTTCTCTTGGTGTCGTTTATTACTTTTTTACGAGTAAATTTGGTAGCGGAACTGACTTTTTTAATCGCCTTTTGGAACGCATCAAACTACCAATGTTGAATCTTTCTGTCTTTTTAATGATGTTTATCACCATGTCTGTTTTTGCAGGTTGGATTATCAATTGGCACGGTGCGGTAAGTCAAAATTCTGAAATTATCATTATTAACAATGCAGGTGAAGGTTTGACTTATGATACTGAACCACAAATTTCTGACTTGCTTTTCAAACGGCGTTTTGATACTTTAGAATTTAAAATCACGCACTTTGATACAACTCGTTATCAGTTAAATTTTTTCGGTGACACGACCAACGCTTTTAAAATCATTCAAAAAACGCCCATTCGACAAGGCGAAGAATATATTACACAAGTATATCCTCGAAAAAAGTATTCTAAGCAAGAAGGCTATGTTTCGTTTAGCAAATATTACCATACCGACTCGCTTTTGGTGAGAATTGCCGTCAGTGAGGCACAAAATTCTCTGGGTTATGAATTGGGTGGCATCCCATTTCAAGGCTTTCATATTGGACTTTTTAAAATTAGTACACGGTCGTTAATTTTATTCCTTTTATGTTGTGTTTTCCTATTTATAATGGGACATTTAACCAATGTAAATCGCTTATCCTTGCACTATTTTTATCGCGACCGATTGTCCGAAACCTATTTAATGACGGAAGGACGAGTCAAACGTTCGGAAGCACTCGCAAGACAAGGCATGCCACTAAAGTTACTCCGAAATCACTCCGATTTATACCTAAATAATATCAACGATGCAGACAAAGGTCCTTACCATTTAATTATGGCAGGTCTCAACTTACAGGGCAGCAATGATTTGGTTCGAAAAGTAATGAAATCCGAACCATTTTTATTTTCGAAAGCCTATATTGGCTCAGCAAGTACAGGTTATGTGCAAACAAAAGAGTATCGTGGTGGCACGACTACCCTATCCTTAGCCATGACGATTTCGGGTGCAGCAGTTTCGACTGGAATGGGTAAATTGAGCTTTGCAGCCCAAGCATTTTTTATGGCGTTATTTAACTTACGAACGGGTTTTTGGATTGAAAACCCTTGGTATTACCGAAATAGTGTGTCCATTGAAGAAGTTGAAAACAAGGCTTGGAAAATCTGGAAACGCCCCTGGTGGATGCGCTATTTATTTTATGAAATGTTTGGCTTAACTAATGCCCAAACACCATATGTCAACGTTTCAGATGGTGGCTTTACCGGTGACAATTTAGGGCTTTTACCCTTGCTACAACGGCAGTGCAAAAAAGTCGTCGTTTGTGATTTTGAAGAAGATAAGTCGTTCTCTTTTGAAGCCTTCACACACGCTTGTCGAATTGCAAATATTGAGTACAATACAGAGATTGAAATCAATCTTACACCGCTGCTGCCAAATGAAGATGCAGAACCATTTCATCAAAGTAAAACCAGTGTTATTAAAGGTATAATTCGCTACCCAAATAATGAACAAGGGGAAATTATTTACATAAAATCCAGTATTGCCGCTTTTAGAATTGACACCGAAGATTTGGATGATATGCCCGTCAATGTGTTTAATTATAAAAAAGAAAATCCAAGTTTTCCACATGAAACGACAGCCGACCAGTTTTTTAATGATGTGCAATTTGAAGCGTATCGGGCATTGGGAAATCATCTGGCGACGCAGGCTTTGCCTTCTATTTTGGGATGGGAAAAGGAACGGAAAATGTAGGGTGCGCACCCTTGTGGTCGCCCAACGTATAATAAAAATGCGATATTGGGCGACCAAATGCAATGTTGGGCGACCACAAGGATCGCCCCTACGTACATTTAACCTTTAAATTACACAACACTTTAATGTATTCTAAAAACTAAACCCTAATTTTACACTACTTTTTAACTAAAGCCCGCATCTTAAAAACCTAAACTGTTAATTATTTTCGATTATACTTTACCAAAAATAAATTTTTATGAAAAAATTATTTACCTTTTTCTTCTTTTCCCTTTGTTTATTCTCCGTCAAAGCCCAAGTGGTGATTACTGAAATAATGTACAACAACCCTGGAACGGATGAATTCGAATTCATTGAATTGTACAACAATTCTTCCAGCAGCATTCAGCTGGAAAACTGGACTTTTTCAGATGCCATGGACTATACTTTTCCTGCACACGATTTAGCAGCTGGAGGTTACGTTGTAATTGCTATTGATGCTGTAAAATTTTTAGATTCTTTAGGCGTGATTGCTTTGGATTGGCCAACTGGTCAAAACTTAACCAATTCGTCTGAAAACATCGTTTTAAATGATGCAACTGGTACCATGATTGACAATGTAACCTACGGAGACGGTGGAGATTGGCCAACTGCTGCCGATGGTGACGGTCCTTCCTTAGTACTCTGTGATTTTGATGCAGACAATAATGACCCTGCGAACTGGATTGCATGCACAACTCCTTCTGGCTTCACTTTAGGCACAAATCCTGATGAATTTTTCATCAATCCATTGGCTGCTTCTGACTGTCCAATCGGGGCAATTCTTGAAATTGTGGGCAACGCAATTACTGTTAGTGAAACAGACGGTTTTGCAACAATAGAAGTTAAAATTTCTTCTGGTAATTCTAACGCAACTTCTGTTGATTTGAATATCACAGGCGGTACGGCGACCAACGGAATGGACTATACTTTCACAGACCCAACAACGGTGACCTTTGCAGCAGGTGTCGTTTCGGAAACACAATCGGTGGTTATCACCTTGACTGATGATGTTGATCCAGAAACATTGGAAACCATCACTTTTGAATTGAGTAATCCTACTAATATGGGTAGCATTGCGCCAAATCAAGGCGACTTCTTGATTAATATTCAAGACGACGATACACAAATTACAAATGCATTAGTGATTTCTGGTGTTTTTGATGCTCAACCAGGTGCCGCAGGTACGAAAGGTTTTGAATTAAAAGCCTTAGCAGATATCGCAGACATTAGCGTTTTCGGAGTTTCTTCTGTTAATAATGGTGGTGGTTCTAATGGTATCGAATTTGCTTTTCCAATGATGTCAATGACGGCAGGGCAATGTTTATACGTGGTAGATGATTCTACTAAATTTATAGACTTCTTTGGTTTTAACGCTGATTTTGTAGAAGGTGCTGCGAATATCAATGGTGATGACGCAATTGAATTGTATGAAAATGGTGTTATCATCGACGTATTTGGTGAGGTAGATGTGGATGGTTCTGGTCAACCTTGGGAATACTTGGACGGATGGGTTTACCGCAAGAACGGAACAGGTCCAGACGGCGATGCTTTCAATGTCAACAATTGGAATTATAGTGGTATTGATGCATTGCAAGGTTTTCCGAACAATGATGCAGCAGATGCACCATTTCCTGTTTGTATGTATAGTGCTATGGCGCCAACCGATATTTCTGCCAGCAATGATAATGTAGTAACGGACCAAGATGTAGCGATTACGATTAACGTGTTAGCGAATGACATTTTGCCAAACGACTTGACGTCAATGACTATCATAGCACAAGCCATGAACGGTACAGCAGTTGCTAACGGTACGACTGATATTACCTATACCCCAAATGCTGGGTTCTGCGGTGATACGGATACTTTTGAATACGAAATTTGCGATGCCAATGGTTGTAGCATAGCGATAGTAGCAGTCGGTGTAGCTTGTCCCATTTCTTATACGCCGACTGACATTGGCGATGCAGTAGTTGGTGATAATGTACAACTTCAAGGAATTGTTTATGGTATTGACATGCAAGGGACTTCGGATGCGGTGCAATTTACCGTAATCGATGCGACAGGTGGTATTAGCTTGTTTAGCGGCAATAATTTCGGTTATACTGTTGTGGAAGGCGATGAAATCATTGTACAAGGCGCTATTGAAGAATTTAGCTGCTTGGCGCAAATTAATCCAGATACACTTTGGTTGGTTTCGCAAGGTAATGCTTTGGTGACACCAGCTGATGTTGATGATTTAAGTGAAGCAACAGAATCAGAGTTGATTCGATTGAATGGTTGGTTCGCCGAATCTGTCAATGGTAGCAATGTTACCATTATCAAAGGTGGTTTGACATCTGTAATGCGAATTGATTCTGATACGGGTATAGACCCAATGGACTATTTGGACAATGAATTGGTTATCACAGGAATAGGTGGACAATTTGACAATAATGGTCCTTGCGATGAAGGTTATCAAATCCTGCCTCGCTACGATTCTGATATTGAAATTATCGTTAGCACCATCGACCAAACATTGGGTGAAAAAATCAACTTCTTCCCGAATCCAGCAAACGACTTTTTGACGATTCAGTCTGAAATTGACTTAGAAGAAATCACTATTTCTAACATGGTTGGTCAAACGATAAAAGTATTTACCAATGACTTTTCTCAATTAGATATTGCAGAATTGCCACAAGGTTTTTATGTATTGACATTCAAAACAGGCGACCGAATTTGGGCAACTGAATTCGCGAAAATGTAGTTTTTCGGGTATTGGGTACTGGGTATTAGGTGCTGGATTTTGGGCACTTAATTAGCCCAGTACCCAGTACCTAATACCCAATTACCTATGAAGATTATCCTTACCGTTACCAACGATTTGACCTATGACCAGCGAATGATTCGCATCTGTACCAGTCTTACCAATGCTGGGTTTGAGGTGTTGCTGGTTGGTCGGCAGCGGGATTTTTCAAAGCCTTTCCAGCAGCAGCCTTTTACTCAAAAACGTTTAAAATGCTGGTTTAATCAGGGCAAGTTTTTTTATTTAGAATACAATATTCGACTCTTCTTCTTGTTACTTTTTTCAGAATTTGATATTGTTTGTAGCATTGATTTGGATACCATTTTAGCTGGGTTTTGGGTTTCAAAAATTAGGAATAAAACGGGTGTCTATGATGCCCATGAATATTTTACGGAAGTACCCGAAGTGGTGGAACGTCCGAAGGTTCAAGCGATGTGGCGATGGGTTGCCAATCATACTATTCCCTGTTTAAAATATTGTTATACGGTTTGCGAAAGCTTGGCTATTGTTTTTAAAAAGGAATATGGAACTGACTTTGAAGTGATTCGAAATGTGCCTTTTAAAATGGAAACAGCACCTTTAAAATCACCCAATTTTGAAAGTAAATCCATCATTTTATACCAAGGTGTTCTAAATGATGGACGTGGATTGGAAGAAGCGATTGCAGCGATACAACAGGTTGATAATGCGGAGTTGTGGCTGGCAGGTGAAGGTGATTTGTCAAAAGAATTGCGGCAATTGGCGAATGATTTGAAAGTTGAAGATAAAGTAAAATTTCTCGGTTATATCACGCCAGCTGAGTTAAAAAAAGTGACACAACAAGCGACTATTGGACTGAATTTATTACAAAACAAAGGACTCAATTATTATTACTCGCTTGCCAATAAAGCCTTCGATTATATTCAAAATGGAAAACCATCAATTAATATGAAATTTCCAGAATATGAAGGGTTGAATGCGGAATATGGGACGTTTATTTTGATTGAAAACCTGGAAGTCAATGCGCTGGCACATTCTATCAATAACTTATTGACCAACCAGGATTTGTATTTAAAAATTCAAGAAAACTGTTTGAAAGCGAAAGAGAAATTGAATTGGGAAAAAGAAGAAATAAAGCTGGTTAATTTTTACAAAAACGTTATTCAGAACGAATATTAACGTGACGCAATTTTCCAATTTTCACACCTCCTTTGTTTCAAAATTTCATTAATGCGGAGCGTTAGGAACGCGAAAAAAATAACTATAGATTCTTGACAAGATATTTTGCTCTCCTTTTTTACTTTGAAAACGCTCATTATATCAACATAAATCGCAGTTTCAAACCAAAAAAGGAGAACAAAACCTTACGCCCAAGAATCTAAATTTATTTATTTCACGTTCCTAATGAAATTACTTCTCCGAAATCACCTCAATCAAATGCTCTGAAAAATCCAACATGCTCGAAATCTCTTCCGTCCGTCCCAACCGCAGATATCTAAAAATTAACAAGGCCTCTCCATTACTTTCGATGTGATAAACATTATCCAATTCCAAAAAGTGAATTAACTCTGCTGTGAAAAATTCGCGGATAGTTTTTTCATCTTCCCCTTTCAATAAAAAGCGGTCAGAAAAATCCGTATACAATTCAAAATCAATATCTTTCTGCCCCGTAAACGCCATCATTCTATCAAAAATCTTATCAAAAAAGCCTTCTTTTTCAACCACAAATTTTGGAATTTCAAAAGGCAAACGCAGCAATTGAGTTGTCGTATGGTAAACTTCTGTAGCAATCAATGCGCCTTCATCAAAGGTAATATCACTGATTTCCCATTGAATATCGAGATTTTTATAATCCCCATTGATGATGTTGTACTTACGTTCAATTGGGCGCGTTTCAAAAAATTGGAAATTACGCAGGTAAGAATCATCCCACTCCATTTCATAGCGATACTTCCAGCCTTTGCGGGTCGCTATTTTCTTGATGCGTTGTTCGCGAGGACTGAGTTTGTGTGGAAGCGGCTTAAATTTACTGCGCAAAGCATGTCGATGTTTAGCGGAAGCAACATGACTATCCAGTCCAAATAATTGAACTTTTCCACCAGTATCTTTATGGTTCTTTTTAAAACTTTCAATGCTCTCTAAAACTGTTAAATCGACCAAACGAGCAGAAGAAAAATTAAGTTTCACGTCTTTCCCTGCTGGAATTTCACTATAGATTTTCCGTAATTTTATCATCGACAAGAAGTTTTGAATGCCCTTAAATTTGACTTCAATACTCCCATCTTCTTTTTCTAAAACTTTCGTTCCAGAATTAAAAACCATTTGAAAAAACACAGGAATCGGTACGCGCGCCAACAAAATATGCACCAGTAATGTCAACAAAATTCCTCCAAAAATACCCCACAATAAATTATTTGTAAAAAGGGTAATCATTAGTGTGCCGATTAAGAAAAGCAGTTGTTCCATACCTTGGTCGTAAGCGGCAGAAAACACCCGAGGAGCGGCTAATTTAAACCCTATAAAAACCAGTATTGCACCGAAAGCAGCCAATGGCATTTTTTGAATAATGGGTGCTAAGAGGATGATAAAAACCAGAATCAAAATACCGTGAAAGAAATTTGACCAACCCGTTTTAGCATTATTTTGCACATTGACTTTACTCCGAACAATCACCGTAATAATTGGTAAGCCACCTAAACAACCAGAGACTAATGTTGCAATTCCAACACCAATTAAATCCTTGTTCAATCGCGTTTTTCGACCATATGGGTCAATTTTGTCCACCGCTTTTGCCATCGCCAAAGTTTGCAAAGAAGCAATCAAAGTAATCGAAATCACAGCGATCCAAAAAGTAGGTTTGCCAATCATCGAATAGTCTGGAAAAAGAATTGCATCGAAAATACTTCCTGGTATATCAATTAATAACTCAGGACCAACTTGATGACTTATACCTAAGAAATCAATGGTGTGAGTTTCAAAAAAATTGAAGGCATAAACGAAAGGAATCGCCAGTCCCAATACCCATACTTGGGCAGGAATAAAGTGAAATAATTTATAACTAATCCTGGAATGAAAAAAGAGTAGTAACAAGGCGAAGACAGAAATTATCGCTACAAAAGGATTGATTGTACCAATATTATAAACCAAATCTTGCAAATAATCAATTGGATGCTTCGCGTCCGTCTGCGTACCCAAGGCAACATGAATTTGACTCGAAAAAATGATAATACCAATCGCCGCCATAATTCCATTAATCACCGAGGAGGGGAAAATATCCGCAAATCGACCCATTCTAAAAACACCCAGTAAAATTTGTAGTACCCCACTAATTGTAATCGCCGCCAAAACATATTGAAATGTCTTCCCAGTCCCATCATTCAAGCTATACATCGCACTCACAATAACCGCAATCAAACCAGCTGCGGGTCCATTAATTGCAACATGGCTACCTCGAAAAATAGTCGTCACTACCCCGCCAATTATCGCCGCCAAGACGCCTGACATTGGAGGTACATTCGACGCCTCCGCCACGCCAATCGCCAAGGGTAAAGCCACTAAAGAGACGCTTAATGCCGCTATAATGTCATTTCGCCAATTTTCTTTTAATCCTTTTAAACCTGTTGCTGGAGTCTGATGTGTAAGTTTACCCATAAATTTTAGAAATCCTAATTTTAACTAGCTTTTTATCAAAGATGACAACATAGATAAAAGTTGGAACACATAAAAGTTTTGGGAATTGCAATTTATTTAAAAAATAATTAGTAGTATTACAACAAATAAGCCCCTAATCTGTCTATAATTAAAATGTAAGTCGGACTTTCGATAAAAAATAATGAATCAAATTTCAGTAAAAACTTTCTTTTTAACCATGCTATTAAGTGTAATTTTAGCAAATGCTGTCAATTTATCTGATTGGATTTTAGATGGTGATGTGCTTGAATTGTGCGAAAGCGAAAAGACGGATACTGAAAAAGAAGAGGCAAAAAACGAAATTTTCGTGCATGAATTCCAACATGCTTCTTCCTTTTTACTTCCAAATTCTTTACCCGATACGAATGACATTGATTCTCATTCAATCCAATGTCGGGAAATATTGACACCACCTCCAGATTTTTCTTAATTTTTCATTCTATATTATTGGCTTTAGTTTTAAAAATGTAATCTCTTGACTGTCAAATGATAGTGAAGAATCGCAAAGATTACTAAACTTTAAAAGTTTAGTAAAAAAAAGTAAGACTCAATTATTCTTTAAAAAACAATCCAATAAATTTTATTATTATTATTTCCAAATATAAGCATTCGGTGTAAGCGTAAGTTAGGATAATAGTTGAGCAAGCTATCTTATTACCGTTCCTTATTTCGTTTACCACTTATTTATATCAAATAAAAAAACATCTTTATGAAAGCGCATACTAAAAAGACGCAAGCGGAAATGACTCCTGAAAAATCGTTAAACGCTTTGAAGGAAGAAAATAAACGATTTCAAACAAACATCCGCTCGAATCGTGATTTGGTCATACAAATGCAGGATACAGGAAGCGGTTGATACCCATTCGCAACCATACTTTATTAAGGTATTGGGGACATTTTTAGCGCGAGCGTTGCTGGAAACGTGATTAATGAGGACATTTTAGATAGCATTGAGTTTGCTTGTAAATTGGCAGGAACACAATTCTTAGTCATCATGGGACACACCAGTTGCGCAGTTTTGGCAGAAATGAAGAAAAACAAAAAAGCACTTATCGTCGGTGCAATGTAGGACATTCACGACGGGAAGGTGACATTTTTTGATTAGACTTGTTACCCTTTAAAAATATTTTCAGATGAGTATTTATTAAAAGATAACAAGTCTATTAGAAACCTACTGAATAACTATATTGTTATTCTCTTCGTTTTCCAGTTTTCAGTGTGTAAACTTTAATTTACGCGTAGGCTGAGGCATAGAAACCGAAAACTGGAAAAACACAAAAAACATTAGATTTGAAAAAGCTATTAAAATTCGATTTTACAAACATCAAAGGCGACTTGTTTGGCGGTCTTACTGCAGGCATTGTCGCCCTTCCATTGGCGCTTGCCTTTGGAGTGCAATCAGGGTTAGGTGCAGCAGCAGGAATGTACGGTGCATTTATTATTGGCATTATCGCCGCTTTTCTTGGTGGAACACCAACGCAGATTAGTGGGCCAACCGCACCAATGACCGTAATTAGTGCCCTGTTAGTCGGTACTATTGTTGCTGCTAACGACGGCGACATGACCGTTGCCTTACCAATTATATTAACGATTTTCTTCCTTTCTGGTCTCTTAGAAGCCCTTTTTGGCATCTTTGGAATGGGGACTTATATCAAGTATATCCCCTATCCAGTCGTTTCAGGTTTTATGACGGGAATTGGCGTGATTATTTTGATTACTCAAATTTTTCCATTGCTCGGTTATGTACCGGGAAATGATGCCGTTTTGACAGAAAAATTTAAACCAAAAGCAGAGGAAATTCTCTTGGATAAAATATTGAGAGAGGAAGCCAATGAAGGGATTCTGGTTTTAGAAAATTTTGAAGAAACCGTTAAACGTGGAAAACTAGTCACACCTGAAGAAATTACTGCCGAAGCCAGTTTATTGGCAAAAAGCGATGCTCGTGGAGTACTTGGCTCGTTGAAATATCTACCGAGAGCGATAAAAAACATTAATTGGATGGAATTTTGGCTCGCAATCGCTTCCATCTTTATCATTTATGGTTTTAAACGGATAACCACAAAAATACCGAGTGCATTGGTCGCTTTGGTGGTCATCACAGGAATCGTAACTCTTTTCGATTTGAATGTCAAAACCATCGGCGATATTCCTTTGGGCTTTCCTCCTTTTAGAATGTCGATTATCACCAATTTTGATTTGACGACCATTCTCCCCTACCTCGGGACGGCTTTTACTTTAGCCCTATTGGGTACAATTGATTCACTTCTTACTTCTGTCGTAGCTGATAACCTAACCAAGACACGACATAACAGTAATCAGGAGTTAATTGGTCAAGGAATTGGTAATTCAGTTGCTGCACTTTTTGGTGGAATTCCAGGTGCAGGTGCAACTATCCGAACCGTCGTCAACATTAATACTGGTGGTAAAACACGCATTTCTGGAATCGTTGCCGGCTTATTATTGTTGCTCATTTTGATGATTTTAGGCCCAGTAGCTTCTACCATTCCGTTGCCTGTTTTAGCGGGTATTTTAATAACGGTAGGTATCGGTGTGATGGATTACAAAGGACTACGAGCGATTCCAAAAATGCCGAAAGGAGATGTATTTGTGATGCTTCTAGTCTTATTTTTGACGGTATTTTTAGATTTGATTCAAGCCGTAGGTATTGGGGTCGTTATTTCTGCTTTGATTTTTATGAAAAAAATGGGCGATGTGACGAATGCACAATCAAAAATCATCAATTTAAAAGAATCTGAAAATGCGGAAGAAGAATGGTTGGATGAAAAAGATTTTCCAAAAAAATTACGGGAAGAGATTTTTATCAAACATTTGAATGGCCCACTTTTCTTTGGCTACACATCTGATTTTCAAAGGATTATGACGCAAATACCCATTACAGCAAAGTATGTCATTATTCGGATGAAACGCGTACCTTACGTTGACCAATCGGGATTATTTGCCTTGGAAGACGTGCTGATTGATTTGTGCAGTAAAGACATTAAAATTCTCTTTGTCGGCGTGCAAAAACAGCCACTTTATCGGTTAAAAAGTATCGGAATTATTCCTGACTTAGTACCCGAAGCAATGGTTTTTGATAATTTTAAAAAATGTATACAATGGGTGAATGAGAATGTAGAGGATGTGTATTAAAAATGGCTTTGTCTCTTTAAACTTTGGTCTTTGATTTGAAAAGATCTATTTAATTATCAACCTCGAAATGGTAGTGAATGCTGCAATGCTACTGCTTCGAGGTTTTTTTATTTTAGGTTTAATCCAGCCATAGAACCCTATTTAATCTCGAAGAGATTAAATAGGAATAACCGCAGATAAAATCTGCGAAAAATGAAGAAATGTATCAAGTAAACGTTCAACTCCTTCAGCGTTGCCAAACTCATTCTAGTCATTCTTTAGATTTTATCCAAGGTTATTCACATTTAACTACTTCGTAGTTGTCCACGGCAAAATATAAGTTACGTCAAATAAATTAGGGCAACTCATGAATGAACACTACTTTTTCATATTAAATTAAAAAATAAATTATAATTTTTTATAATTGGTATCTTATTTGCTTATTCTATATATGAAAATATTTGTGACTTTATTACGCGTTTTTAAAACAAAAGTCAAAAATAATGTTTTGACTGAGTACTGAGTAACCATAAACAATTAAGTTCCCAATTTTCCAAGTGATTCTGTTTCCCTTATTTTTTCACTTTTGAAATAGTGATTTCATAGATAAGTAACACGTGGTAATTAATTCGGTAAAATTTTTAGACAAGATTTTTTCGATATTTTTTCTTTAAAAAATATTTAATAGCCTGTGTTATTGAAGAATTTTTAAAGGGAAAATAGCAGAAAAATCTGTTTACAAAATTGCCGAATTAATTGCTACGAACAATTAACTCCTTCTTCAAAAGTAAAAATTAAGACCAAAATAATCGCTATTAAATCGGGGACGTATTCTTTCATCGTTACTAATTTAAAGCGCACCTAATTAATTTCATCCCATAATTTACGCAATATGAGATATATTTCTTCCTTAATCCTCGCCATCTTTTTTCCTGTTTTATTGTCTGCTCAATATTTTGAAGTTGGCGCATTGATTGGTACATCTGGTTACAAAGGCGATTTATCTGACAATCGAATTGCTACCGACGAAATACACGCTGCTTTAGGCGTTTTTGGTCGATACCACTTTAATAAATATATTGCTGCAAAAGCAAATTTAACTAAATATGGAATTTCGGGAAAAGACGCCAATTCTAGGTCAGCGGCTTTTCGCAAACGCAATTTAAGTTTCCGCTCCGATGTCGTTGAACTTGGCTTGACGGGCGAACTCAATCTAATGGGTTACAATATCCGGGATGACAAGGGCGCCGTTCCTTACCTTACTGCGGGTGTTTCCTTTTTCAAATTCAATCCACAAGCAGAAAAAGAAGGTATTTGGCATGATTTGGAACCACTACATACAGAAGGAAGTAGCTATAAAAAAGTTGGCGTTGCCGTTCCACTTGGGGTCGGTTTTCGATTTAATGTGAGTTATCGAGTCAATTTTGGTTTGGAATTGGGCTACCGCAAAACATTCACCGACCGCTTGGACGATGTGAGTGGCTTGTATAGCGATGTGACGGAAATGCGTAGTGAGTCTATTTTAGCTTCTCAATTGGCTTATCGAACGCCAGAATTGACTGGTGAATTTGGTACAAACCCAGTCGGTACACAGCGCGGAGATGACTCTAACAACGATGATTTTTTCTATGCGGCCTTGACTATTTCTGTTAATTTAACAGATAAATATGGATTGGATTTTGATAAAAAATACGATATTTTCAAAGAACCAGAGATTAAAACACGGGCAGAAAAAATAAAAGAATCAAAGAAAGCTGCGGCTAAAAAACGGAAAGAACAGATTCAGTCTATCCGTAGAAAATTACGCGGCGCTCGAAAAAATAAGCCTGAATTGAAAGCTCCGGCTAAAAAACGGACAGGAAAATAAACCTTAAATTTTGAATTTTTTATATAAAATGCCATTAATAATTGATTTTACTAATGGCATTTTTTATGCACCGAATTGAAATTTTAAATTAAGATTGAATTTCCTATTAAATTTGTTCGTAATTTCACCGAATATTGAGCAAAATGCTGATTTCTGTCTTCCAATTAAGACAATAAGTAGGTGAACTACTTACAGCATTTATTTCTTTTCAAACTTAAAAAAATTCTTGATGAACTTACAAAACTTCACTTATGTATTCGGCTTAATAGCTACCTGTTTTTTAATCTCTTGCGGCGGCGAAACCGCAACCAAAACAGAGGACACTACCAAAACAGAAACTCCAGCAGCTCAAGAAACAGTTGCCAAAAAATATACTTTAACGCCTTTTTCAGAATCTCCTGCCTACTCTGATGTAAAAATCAAATTCGATAATTATTTAGACGGCAAGTTTTCTTTTGATGTCTCAGGCACAGATTACAAATTGGGGGAGCAAACGCCTGACGCACCACAAAAAATGTGCGCTAATTCTGGCAAAGGTCAGCACATTCACTTAATCATTGACAATGCACCTTACTCTGCTCAATACACGTCTAGTTTTGAATATGATGTGCCAGATGGCGAGCATTATATGTTGGCATTTTTGTCGCGTTCGTACCATGAAAGTATCAAAACGTTGGATGCACATACGCTAATGCAAGTTACAGTAGCGGACAAAAAAGTCGTAGCTGCGGAAGATTTTCAAGGGCTGATGTTGAATTATAGTCGTCCAAAAGGCACTTATGTTGGTAAAGCAAATACGGAGAAAGTGATGCTTGATTTTTACTTGAGTAATGTGCAAATTGGTAACAATTACTTCGTAAAAGCGGAGATTAACGGTGAGGAGCATATGGTTGATACTTGGCAGCCATACTACATTACAGGTCTGCCAATGGGTGACAACAAAATTAAATTAACGTTAGTGAATGCTAAAGGGGAACATGTGAATTCGCCGAGAAATCCAGTAGAGCGAGTGTTTACTTTGAAGGCTGACCCAGCGGAATAAATTAAATTTGTGCGCTAGCTGTGGCAGCGCGAGTGGGTCTTGAGGGGAAAATATATTTTGTAAAATCTGTTTTCCCCTCAAACTTCCTATTTTAAAACGGCTGTTCTAAAGCCTTCACGACCAACGGTCTTTTCCTTACCGAAACGGGCACTTTCGACCCACCTTTCATCACAATATATCCGCCATCCACTTTGACGTATTCTTTAATTTGCTTCAAGTTAATTAAATGAGATTGATGTATTCGAATAAAACCATTATCTGCCAACAGTTTATCAAACTCTTTCAGCGTCTTCGTCACCAATAATTTTGTGCCATCCAGAAAGAAAAATTGGGTATAATTTCCAGTGGATTCTAACCGCAATATTTCCTTAATTTCTGCCACGTGAATTTTTTCTAAGGTATGCAAAGCCATCCGCGTTGGCGCATTTTTATCTTTGACATTTTCTAAAAGGGCATTAACATTTTCAGCAGATTCACTGAGTTGATTGGTTGCTTTTTTGACAGCGACCGTCAGTTCGTCGGGGTCGATTGGTTTTAATAAATAATCAATGGCGGAAAACTTGAACGCACGAATTGCGAAGGCATCGGAGGCGGTCGTAAAGATGAGTTTGAAGTTGATTTTGGGTAAAATTTCTAATAAATCAAAGCCGCTGCCGTCCTGCATTTGAATATCTAAAAACAATAAATCAGAAGTCGCTTTTTTTAATAATTTTGCGCCAGTTACTACCCCACTCGCGGTTGCAATGACTTCAATATCAGGGCAATAAATGGCTAAGTCCCGTTTTAAATTATCAATTGCTGTGGGAATATCGTCAATAATAATGGCTGTCGGCATGATTTTTTTTGGTAAAAATAGGGATTTTTATCCAATCTAAGTAGTTCGGATTTTCAATCCGAGAAGCCCCGTTTCTATTCAAAAAAATGTAACTACTCAGGTAACTTGGGTTAGAGACCCGAGTTACTTACAATTTCACAAAACGCTCATAATACATTCGTCCTGCAATTTCAAGTTTCAATAAATAAACGCCAGAAGGTAAATCACTCACATCCATTTTTTTAGCTCCATTTTCAAAAATACTAAGCAGTTTTCCATCTGTATTTCTAAGCTCCACAGCCGTTATTGGCAAGTTCAGATTATTAGTAATTGTCAATTCCTCCGTTGCTGGATTTGGATAAATATTGATGTTATTATTGGTTATTTGATTGCTGGTTGCGACCGTAATTTCAATCATTTCTACAGGTCGTTGAACCAATACTGTTCCTTCCGCGCGATTGATAGCACGCACATCTCTTATGAAAATCTCCACCTCTAATTTACCTGCAATATTGTCAATAATGCCGATAAATGCAGCAATTTGACCAAAGCCTGAAATATCATTTTGATCATTTTTAGTAATCACCATATCAACTTCTCCTTCGGCAGCTAGTGTTTTATCTAAAGCCAGAATATTCACGCCATTTTGTCCCATCCAATTCGTTGAATAATCAATATCAACAGTAGCTGGGTCAATGATAGTTGGGTCGAAAACTAAGGTAAAGGCAAGTCCGTAAATGTTATCTGCTGGCAAGTCATTTGTCCCCAAAATAATCGGTGCGGTGAAGGGCTGACCTATCGTAATTGCATCTGCATTGGGCAAATCAACAAATAATTCCGAATCATTTTCATCCCCTAATTCATCGTAATTTTCTACGACATCACCGTGCGTTAAATCGTAATTTACCGCAATTGCATTTTGGTCATCGCCTTCCGCGATGCCGTCTCCATTTGCGTCAGCAAAAACATAATTAACGCCGTTGGCAAAGGATAAATCCCAGTCCGTTGCTGCCAATCCTGACCATTCGATACCCTGCATGTCACGCGGTTCGCCATCGGAATTAAACGCTAATCCAAGGTTTAATAAATCTAAGTTATTCGCTATATTGTCGTTATTTAAATCACCTGGCCATACCAAATTAGGAGTACTACAATCGACTGCACCAAACGCTATAAAATTCTGACAATCCGTATTTTCCAAATCTTGAATAATTAGTTCATAAAGAGCAACACCATTCCCAACAAAGGGACCAACAGTATAAAAAAGTTCTCCGTATGCAAAATTTCCATAGTTCATACCATTGCCCAAAACAGTAAATCCTTCATTGTCTTGTCCTTCGACAGTAAAAGAAAAATCAATCAAGAAATTCCCCTCCGCATCGCATTCCTGTGGTTCAATTTGAAGCGCAAAAATTCCGCAATCGACACCACAACTTGGCGCAACAAATTCGTTTTCAAAACAGCAATCTGGCGCATCATTGATACATACGTTTACATAGGGAACTTCCAAGTCGCCGTCAGGAAAATTTTCAATCGTAATTGGCAAGTCTCCAAGGCTGTAAAATTCGAAAAATTCGCCATTGATGAATAAATCGAAAAAGGCATTGTTCGGATTTTGAGCAATGAAATTTACAGTTAAATCATAGTTTCCATCATTGTTACAATCACTTGGCGTTAATTCCAAATCAGAAATGGCACAATCGCCGCCAATGTTACATTCTACGGATTCAAAAACGACCTCCGTTTGGCAATCTCCGTTCTCCGTATCGGTAAAATCAATTCATAAACCTCTGAAGTATTGCCTTCAAATGGACCAATTTGATAAAAGGATTGTCCATATTCAAATGTGCCATAATTTTGACCATTACCAACAATTGTAAAGGTCGCAGCGGCAGGATTTGCAACTTCTACATCAACCTGAATAAAGAAATTTCCATCACCATTGCAATCCAAGTATTCGATAAAAGTGTTCGTAATTCCACAATTCGTGCCACCACTGCAATTCACCTCACCAACTTCCACAAAATTTTGGCAATCATCAACCTGATTATCAATCACCACAAACTTCCAACCAAGCCCCGTTCCTGCTTCAAATGGACCTAACGTTATTGGGACATTTGCATATTCAAAATTGCCATAATTTTGACCATTGCCTTGTACCGTGAAGCCTTCATTGCCTATGTTTTCAAAGTCAAAATTAAGTTCAACGTAAAAAATTTCCTCTCCATCACATGCTACATTCGCAACCACTCCTGAAATATTACAATCACCCAAAGGATTACAATCAACCGCTTCAAATCCTATAAAATTTTGACAATCCGTATTTTAAACATCTTGAATAATCAATTCGTAAACAGAAGTTCCGTTGCCTTTAAATGGACCAACAGTGTAAAAAGTCTGTCCGTAAGGAAAGTTGCCATAATTTTGACCATTACCAAAAACGGTAAAGCCATCGTTGCCTTGCCCACTGTATTCAATTTCAAAATCCACTAAAAAATTGCCATCCGCATCACAGTCGTGCGCTTCCAAAACAGTAATCACAACTTCACAGTCATTACTACAGGAAGGTGCTTCAAATTCATTTACTGAACAACAATCTGAATTGTCATTGATACAAATACCCACAAAAGGAACAATGAATCCTTCATCTGGAAAGTTTTCAATGGTAATTGGTAAATCCGCAAGGCTGTAAAAGGCAAAAAAGTCATCGTTAATAAACAAATCGAAAAAGTCATTGTCAGGATTCTGGGCATTGAAATTAACGATTAAATCATAATTTCCATCCCCATTACAATCCGTTGGTATCAGTGTTAAATCATTAACCGCGCATTGTCCAAAACTGGTAATGGCAAGTAAAAAAGAAAAACTTACCGTAGAAATGATTGCTTTAAACATAGTGATACTCTTTTTTGGTAATTGAAAATTGAGCTTATTAGATTTGATATTGCAAAGGTGTAAAGATTTAGAGCAAGAAGAAAAGACATTTTTTATAAAAAATTGATTATTTTTATAAAAATTTTAGTCACTATACTTTCTATAATTATGACAATCAATATATTAAAAATATTCTTACTGTTATAAATTTGATTATTTTAATGCAAAATCACAAATTAATTCATCATTTATCTAATTTGAATCGAAAAGAAATGACGCGATTTTAGGAATTTGCGCACTCTCCTTTTCACAATAAACACCAAGGCATAAGGCAATTGGTGGATTATTTGAATGAGCAATATCCGAAATTTTCGGTAAAAAAATTAGGTCGCACTACTTTAATAGGTCATTTTGAAAGTACACTCGATTTTAATGCGCAAAAATTGGCACTGCCTTTTATTTACACTATTCGTCTATTCGAGCAATTTATTTCTGAGATTTTTATAAATGAGGAAAATAATTCTTCAAATAAGTTATTGAAATTAAAAAGTATCCGAGCTAAAAATTTGCATCAGCTATTTGAAAAGAACCTTTTAAAAGAAGAGCAAAAACCATTAGTTCAAGGCAGTGAATTTCATCAAGATAATTATCTGTTAAAGACTGAAATCAATGAGCATTTCAGCCAATTTTCGTCCATTGAAAACCATCAATTTTTAGTAGAAAAGCAGCGACATCTGGATTTGTTTTTTATGACAGAGAAATTGAAAGATGCTTGTGAGATATATTTGCGACACCAGATTTTGAAAGTGCCGTTTGAATTGGAATTTGGCGAGGAAATTTTAAATATTATAGCAAAAAATACAGCTTATTATGATGCGATTCCTACAATTTCTATTTATCACAACATTTATAAACTATTGATTAACAAAGAATTAAATCAATACAACCTTGTTTTAGAAAAATTAGCGACCAATGACCAATTTTTGCCAAAATCTGAAGTGGAAAACATTTACAATTATCTACAAAACTTCTGTATTCGTAAAATAAACAAAGGAAACACTCATTTTTTGACAGAGTTATTCAAGGTTTATCAGTCGCAGTTGAGTAAAGAATTATTATTTCAAAATGGCTACCTTCCAGAATTTCATTATAAAAATATTGTTACGACAGGACTCCGCGAAAAAGCCAACGATTGGGTCTATCATTTCATTGAAAATTACAAACAAAAACTCAATCCCGTCACTGCCGAAAACGCCTATTCTTACAACCTCGCCAACTACTATTATTTCACTCAGCAGTATGCAAAAGTATTGAAATTATTGATTCGGGTTGAATACACAGACATTCGTTACAGTTTGGATGCCAAAACTTTATTATTGCACACCTACTTTGAATTGGAAGAAGGCGAAGCTTTACTATCTTTGTCCGACGCTTTTCAGCAATATTTGAAACGAAATCGACAAGTTTTGGAGGACAGTCGGAAGAGTTATTTTAATTTATTGAAATTTACTAAAAAGGTTTTTCAATTAAAAATGAATGCACCTTATTGGAAAAAAGAGAAGGTAAAAAAAGAATGGTCGAAAGTGAAAGAGGAAGTTGAAAAAACAAAGTTGATGTTCAATAAAAGTTGGTTGTTGCAAAAAATAGCAGAGATAAAAAATTAGGCATGAATCCAAAAATTAGACTCGCTAAACGGTCCGATGTTGCTGGAATGTTGGCAATTTATGTCCCATTTATTCTGGAGACTTCTATTTCTTTTGAAATGCGAGTACCCTCAGAAGATGAATTTTGGGGACGAGTCGAAAAAGTGTTAGCGAAAACCCCGTGGTTGGTCTGTGTAATCAACGGAGAAATCGCAGGTTACGCCTACGCTGGCGACCACCGCGAACGAACAGCTTATCAATGGAATCGAGAATTTTCTGCCTACATTTCGCCAAAATATCATCAGCGTGGAATTGCCTCCGCGATGTACAATTCTTTAATCGAAATCATTCAATTGTAAGGTTATCAAAACGCATTATCTGGTATTACTTTACCAAATGACAAAAGTGTGGGTTTTTACGAAAATTTTGGTTTTAAATCTATTGGCATTTACCACAATGTTGGTTTTAAATTTGGACAATGGCATAGCGTCGGTTGGTGAGAAATGCAGTTGGGAGAAGTGATGGAGAAGTCGCCGAAGATTGTGCATTTTGAGCAATTAGAGGCTGAAAATATTCTTAAAAACCAGTCTAATAAAATTCGTTGAAATATCGAAGAAATTGAATATGAATAACCGTAAATGAAATCTGCTATAAATAAAAAAGTAAGTTCAAACTCATTTCAGAACCACACCTAGCCCGTTGCCTGCGGCGACGGTTTTTGAGGAAGAAAAATGGGTTTAGACCCATTTTCTCTCTCTCAAACTCCTTTTGTTCAAATAACTGCTAAAATCAGTTTGAACTTACGTAAAAAACTATAGCAACTCTGAACAATTGCGAAGTAGCTAAATATGAATAACCTCGGATAAAATCCGAGGAGAAATAAAAAAAAGGCATTGCAACTCTGAAGGAGTTGAACCCTATTTATATTGTTTAACTTGTATACTAAATCACAATCCATTGATAATCAAAAACTTAAACCAAGTCAAAACGTTCGTCGCCGCGGACAAAACCGTTTTAAAAGAAGTCCTTCATCCAAAAAACGGAGATGGAGACTTACCTTTTAGCTTGGCGCATGCGTATCTCCCACCGGGCGCAACTTCCCTACCCCATCGACTAACGAAAAGTGAAGAAACGTACACCGTCATTGCTGGAAAAGGAAAAATTTTTGTGGAAGAAAAAAGCTTTGATATTCAAAAAGGTAGCGTCTTTGTTGTTCCAAAAAATGCTTTGCAATCCGTTGAAAATACGGGGGAAGACAATTTAGAATTCTACTGCATCGTCACACCGCCTTGGGCAGAGGAAGAAGAGGAAATTATTGACTAATAAACAGTGGATTCAGTTCGCTATTGCCAAATTTTGACATTTGAGAAATGAAACAATCCTAAGATTTTAAAGCTTCATAAGAACAAAGCGCGCTGGCTGCGGCAACTCAAAAGGAGTTATTTTAGGGTTGCTGCAATAATGCTCATTTTAAGTAAGACCAACCCCTATTTTTTATTCAAAAACTCAATCAACTTCCGCACGGCTTTTCCTCGGTGAGAAATCAAGTTTTTCGTCGCCTTATCCATTTCTGCAAAGGTAATATCATAACCTACTGGTTCGAAAATTGGGTCGTAGCCAAATCCTTTTTCTCCAGATTTTTCTTCCCGAATATTACCGCGACAAATGCCTTCAAACAAATGTTCTTCGCCATCCAAAATTAGTGCTAAAACCGTTCGAAATTGTGCGCCTCGATTCGCTTTTCCTTCCAGATTTTTGATAGCTTTTGCCATGTTGTCATCGGCATTTTTAGCTTCTCCACCATAGCGAGCAGTATAAACGCTAGGTTCGCCATTCAGTGCATCAATTTCCAAACCCGTATCTTCCGAGAAGCAATCTAAGTCGTAATTTTCCTTCACGAAATGCGCTTTTTGCAACGCATTTCCCTCCAAAGTTGGACTCGTTTCCGGAATATCTTCGGTATGTCCAATGTCCACCAAACTCTTAATTAAATATTGGTCGCCAAGCATTTCGTTGACTTCCCGAACTTTATTTGGATTGCCGGTAGCAAAAATAATCGTTGTCATAATTTTATATTTTTCCCGAATTGCATTCAATGCTATTTCTTTTTATTTCCTACGGAAATTATTGTTTTAGAGCGGAGCCGAATTTACTTTTTACGATGATATTTAACAATAAAAGAAAGGTGACTAAGGCTGAAATTCTACCGATTAGGTCGCCGTATTTTACGTAAAAAGTAATTTCATCATTGAATAGAATAGTACGCGAGATTGCCGCTTCTTCCTCGTATTTTGTTGCTTGCAAAATATCGCCTCTTTGGTTTAAAAATGCAGAAATGCCTGTGTTTGCTGACCTTACAACGGCTCTTCTCGTTTCGATAGCTCGCAAAGACGCAAATTTTAAATGTTGAAGATGTCCCGCTGAGTTGTCCCACCAGCCATCGTTTGTGAGAATAAAAATGGCCTCTGCGCCTGCATTGATATAGCCGCGATGATAATCTCCGTAAATGCTTTCGTAACAAATCACGGGCGCAATTTTACCCGCAGGACTGACGAATGCTTCTCGATTTGGCTGCGTTCCGTGTCCCTCTACTGAACCGTCCAAATGTTCCATTAAGGGTTGAATGAAGAAGAAAAAACTCTTATAGGGCGTAATTTCTGCGCCTGGAACGAGTTTAGATTTTATGTAAAACGGATAATCTTCGTCTGTTTTTGAAACCTGAGTTGCGGCATTTAAAGCTTCATAATAAATAGTTTCATCACCGCGTTCCATTTTTCGGGTCGCATCGGAATGGGGTTCATCTCCTAAGAAAATATTGTAAGAACTGATGCCTGTGACAATATTGAGTTCTGGATAGTTTTCGACGAATTTTCGCAAGACGCGCAAATCGCGATTGCCATTTAGATTATCAACATCAACGGAGGAAAAGCTAGTTTCTGGAAAGACTAAATACTTTGTTGAATCGGTTACAATTTGCTGCGATAGTTTCAAAAATTGCCGCTGACGGTCTTGGCTACTTGCTTTAAATTTTTCGTAGTGCGGTTCGTAATTTGGTTGGACAATACCGACTTCTACACCTCTACCTTGCTCTTCATACGTGACATATTGAAAAATTGAAAATGCAATAGGCAATAAAATGACTAACTTAAATTTCAATAAATCTTTTCCATAAATAACGGGAATTTTCCACTTATCAAAACGCCAATTGTTATTGATTAAGTATTTAAAAATCAAGAGATTAGCTATCCAAATCCAAAGTGTTCCGCCGAACGTTCCGGTATATTCATACCATTGAATCCAAGATGGAAATTCCGCAAATGCATTCCCTAAATTCAACCAAGTCCAAGATATTTCCCAATTTAAATGTAGCATTTCAAAAGCCATCCAGAAAACGGGCAATGTCCAAATACCTAATTTTGGCGATACTTTTTTAGTTTGATGAAATAGTAAAAACGGAATGGTCATAAAAGCCGAATTCAACCAAATCGCGATAAAAGAAGCGAAGAATGCAGTGTTCGCAACCCACCAAGTGGTCAAAATATTCCAAACGACGAAGGTATGATAGGCGTATTTAAAAACTTGCCACTTGTCTGTCCCTTCCTTATCTTCCGAAATTTCCTTTTCTACAAATAACAGCGGCACGAATCCTAAAAACATCAAAAAAGTCAGTGGAATTGGTGGAAATCCCAGCGATAACACTACTCCACTCAATGTTGACAAGCCCAGCCATCGCCAACTTTTGCCAGCATTCGTATATTTTTTTTCAAATAATAAAACAATGAATGCCCAAAAGCTTGCTAAAAAAACTAAAGGAACGTGCCCCCAAAGTTGCTCATTTTGATATTGGTCAAACATCCAATAGCCAGTGCCCAGCACGATGAGTCCGAGGGTTATTTTTAAAATATTTTTGATAGAAATTTTCACAAATTGAGTTTAATTGTAGCGGTGACTTTTAATTTACTGACATTCAGCACAGCAGCTTGGCGACTAAAGTCGCCGCTACAATGCTCTTCAACTCCTTAAACTTTCCGCTTCATCACCGGCACATTTTTCATCACCAACTGAAGTGTTTTCCGAATCCGTTCTTCCAATAAAATAATTTTCCCACGCTTCAATTCTTCCAAAATCAATTCATTGTAATGTCGAACCGTGATTAATTCCAGCCCTTCTTCAATGGTCACTTTAAAATCTTTCTCAATGCTTTTAGCAAATTTTTCTACTTTATCATCCATTTTATTAACACAAATAGAAAAGCTAATCGCCGTGTTTTGCATCATATTGACCTGTAATCGTCCTTCCGCAATTTTAGCAAACAACTCACTCATGTGATGCTCTGCCACAAAGGAGAAATCACGGGTAGAAATATGAATCAATGCCTGATTTGATTCCACTGCAACCATCGGCGGATAGTTATCTTCCACCTCATTTGAGATTAATGTTCCAGCACCTTCTGGGTCAATAAACGACTTTACATACAGGGGAATATTCTTATTTTGCAGCGGTTTTATTGTCTTCGGGTGAATCACTTTTGCGCCGTAATAAGTCATTTCAATCGCCTCTTTATAAGACAACATATCTAACTTAGTTACATTTTCAAACAAACGTGGGTCAGCCGTCAACACGCCTGGCACATCCTTCCAAATCGACATACTTTCCGCATCAAAACAATAGGAAAAAATAGCTGCCGTATAATCAGAACCTTCTCTTCCTAAAGTCGTCGTAAAATTTTCGGAAGTCGAACCAATGAAGCCTTGCGTGATCACAAAACCACCATTTTCAAGCATTGGCTTAGCGATTCTTTGTGCATTGTCGACCGTTTCTGTCCATTGTACCCAACCTTCTCGATGCATGTTATCGGTAAGAATAATGTCGCGGGCATCCAACCATTGCGCTTTCAAGCCAGCTTTTTGTAAATATGCGGTAACAATTTTGGTAGAAACCAACTCACCGACCGAGACGATTTGGTCATAATTATAATCATAATCCTCATGCGGGTGGTCTTCCAATGCCCATTCAATCTCAACGAAAGCATCATTCACATCGGTGTAAACTTCGTGTTGTTCGCCAAATAAATCTTTGATAACTTCATAATGTGCCTGCTTGATTTCGCTCAAAACATCAAACGATTTACCATCTTGCTTCACAAATGATTCCACGACTTTTTCCAGCGCATTGGTCGTTTTTCCCATTGCAGAAATCACGATTATCAACGATTCTTCTTGATAATTTTTCAGAATATTAGCAACATTTTTAATTGCCTCTGCGTTTTTGACGGATGCACCGCCGAATTTAAAAACCTTCATTTAAAGCCCTTTTTTTAAGTCCGTTTATTATTGTCTGAAAATCGGCGCAAATATAGTTTATATTTGTATTTCGCTTTAATTTATAACTCAATTCAAATTAAAAAGATTACGCATTGTAGACTTTATTCAAAACATTCTTTATATTTGGATTTGAAAAATGTTTCCTCTCTAATTCCATCCGCATAATTACTTTCTAACATTTTTAATTATTTATTTTATCATCACACTACTTAAGCAGAACAAAACAACTATCATATGAAATCAATTATTTCTACTGTTTTTTCAATGGCATTGCTATGCTCAATCTCCGTGCAGGCTCAGGTTTTTGTGAATCTAAACTCAACGGGTACGAACGACGGAACCTCTTGGGGAAATGCCTATACAGACTTAGAAGTCGCTATCAATACTTCACAAGAAGGCAATCAAATTTGGGTCGCAACGGGTACTTATAAGCCAGGCGGCGACATGCCTACTATTGGTTCCTACTACCAGTTTCCACATAACTTGAAGATGTATGGTGGATTTGCTGGTACGGAAACGATGCTTACGGAACGGAACATTGAAGCGAATGTAACCGTTCTTTCGGGTGACCACAACGGCGATGATGTCAATGATAATTTTGCTGATTTTCGTACCGACAATTCACAACATGTAATATGGTTAACAGATACGATTACCAATGTTTCGACCATTGATGGCTTTACCGTTAGAAATGGAAATACCGCAGATGCTGATGGTTCTGGTAACGACAGGCGCGGTGGTGGCATTTTAACTTATGGTGCGCCGACGATTCGCAATTGTACTTTTACCCAGAATGTTGGGTATTTTGGAGGAGCACTTTATCCACGAAATAGTACTTCCGATGGCATTTTAATCGAAAATTGCGATTTCATCACCAACCAAACCACCAATGACGGTGCGGCGATGTACATCACTTCTCCAAGTTTGACAATTACAGAATGTTCCTTTAACAACAATACTTCTGGAGACCTCGGAGGTGCAATTTATAATAGTGCGGACGACGGTATGACCTTGACCGACTGTACTTTTACCAGCAATCAATCTCAGAGTGGTCGCGGTGGTGCAGTCTACAATTCAGCTTCTCCAAGCCTCATTTCTGATTGTACTTTTATGTCGAATACAGCGCTTGGTTCTTCCGGTGGCGCGATTCAAGTGAGACATACCGACGAAGATTTGCCAGCAGACCCAGTTACGATTACCAACTGTACTTTTACGAGTAGCAATGCGACTTTTGGTGGTGCAATTGGCTGTTATGACGACCGTTCCGTCGTTAATATTAGTAACTGTGATTTCTTAGAAAACAATGCTGCAAACGTTGGTGGAGCAATCACGAATGCCTTTGGTGCGAATACAAATATCGAAGATTGTAATTTTAGAAACAATCAATCTGGTGGCAGCGGTGGCGCAGTTTTCAGTCAGAATGATAGTTCAAAAGTGGTAATCACCAATACCCTTTTTCAAACCAATATTGCGGAAAGAGGCGGTGCGATTTCCATGTCTGGAGATGATGAACCGTTAAGTACGACACCACTTGCAGAATTAATTTTGAATAATTGCCAAATGCAATTCAATTCTGCCTCAGAACAAGGCGGTGCAATTAATTTATCGAACACGCATTTAGAAGTTGTTAATTCTGTTTTCGATTTCAATTTCATCGTTTCCTTGGAAGGAATTGGCGGGGCAATTTCGCTCAATACCAGTGACTCCATTAGTACGATTTTCAATATTTTGAATTCGACTTTTGCCAGCAATAGCGCCTTTATTGGTGCTGGTATTAGCAATTGGAAACCGGACTCCGCAGCGACTTCTTTTTTAACCATTCAAAATACAATTTTTGATAATCCAGGTAGCAATAATTACGAAATTGAAGCGGGCGAACCGACCGTTATTTCTAATGGTGGCAATCTAAGTAGCGACCTTAGCATGGAAACTATTTTGACCAATACCAATGATTTGAATGAGGCAGACCCGATGTTTGTGGACATTGATGATTTCGATTATCACCTGCAAGATGATAGTCCTGCGGTCAATTCGGGAAATCCAGATGGTGCACCAATCACGGATATTGAGGGAAATCCTCGGGTAGATGAAGTAGATATGGGTGCATATGAGAATCAAAATTCCGTCGGTGTTTTTGAAGAAAAAACAGCACTTGGAAACCTTTCAATTTTCCCTAATCCAGTTTCTGATGCTTCCAAAATTTCCTTAGACAGTGATTGGAACGGTTTGATGGAAATTCAAATTATCAATGCGAATGGAAAGGTGATTTACAGCCGTCAAACGCAGAAATTTGCAGAGAATTTAGTGGAGGCATTTCCTTCTATCGAACTTACGAGCGGTATTTACTATTTGAAAATTTCAAATGATAAGGCGGTTAGTACGGTTAGTTTTATGAAATAAGCTATCTATTTTAGACAGCCTTTAAAATGTTCCAGTAAATTGATTTTTGCTGGAGCATTTTTTTATTGAAAAAGGAAACATAATTTACAAACAGTCCAAAAAAAAAGCAAGCCGTATCAACATATTGATACGACCTACTATTAACAAATTATAATCCCATGAACATATACAAATTGGTGGCGCAATTGCGCAAGTAAATTTAGATTCAGAACCTTTAATCTACCTTTTCAAACGGTCAATTTCACTCTGGAAAAATTGTAATAGAAAGTGGTAATTTTTTACCACTTTCTATCAACAAATATATAATCCCATGAACATATTTAAACCTGAGTGTCGATTTCGATTAATCGACTGTCATAATCCGTTTGACAATACAAAGATACGAGCATATCAAGCCTATTTCAAATACAAAAATGATATATTGTGTGAATTTATTTTTACAAAAAATGATTATAAAACACATAAAGCCCTATATATATGAACATTTTGAAAAAATAAAATCTATATATTGTGAGGAATAACCTTTATTTTTTCTTTAAATTTCATTAAAAATAAAGTGAAAAAACTTTTAAAAAGGGCTTTTAAAGTCAGAATTGTCTAAAAAATCAGGGTCGGTGAGTGATTTTAGAAAAGCGAGTAAAGACTCTTTCTCATAATCGGTAAGTGGAAACCCAGTAATTTCTTGGTCTAAATTGTCAGCAGGATGTCCACCAGATTGATAATGATTTAAAACTTCTTCCAATGTTCCAAATCTGCCATCGTGCATATAAGGGGCGGTCGTTTCAATATTCCGCAAAGTGGGTGCGCGAAAGGTTCCATTATCAGCATAAATACCCGTCACGCCACCACGTCCCAAATCTGGAAAATTATTTAAATCATCCACCTCATCTAATCCATTATTATAGTAGGTATCGCCTTGAAAATAAGTCGCTCCATGACAATGGCTGCAACCAGGATGTAGTGTGAAGTTTTGTTCTCTGAAAAACAGAAAATAACCATCGACTTCTAAATCCGTCAATTCAAAACCATTGCTGTTCGTGCTTTGTGCACGGTCAAGCCGAGAATTGGCAGTGATGAAAGTCCGCTGGAATTGGGCTAAAGCTTTTGACACCAAATTCGCATCAATTTCATTAGTATTTTCAATTGGGAATGCCGCACGGAAGCGTTTTCGATAATCCGCATCGTTTCTAATTTTAGCTAAAAAGTCAGCAGCTACCCCATTCATCGCATCCGGATTGGTTAATTCAGAAAGGGTTGCCGTTTCTAAAGTTGAGGCATGTCCATCCCAAAAATAGCTCGTTTCGACGTAGCCGACATTCGCTAAAGTCATGGTGCTTCGACTATTTAATTGACCATTTCCACCAGTTGCCAATGCATTTTGATTGGAAAAACTGTTTTCTAACTGATGACAAGTCGCACATTCGGTTTGACCATCTTGTGATAAAATGGAGTCGTAAAATAAATATCGTCCCAATTCCACACCTTCTTCCGTCATTATATTATCGACTGGAATAGGCATTGAGTCAAAGAATTCAGGCTTGTTTAATTCGTAATTGGTTGGACTGTGCGGTAAATTGGTTAGGGTAATATTATTAGGGTCTGAAACGTCGATTTTTTCAGAACGGCAGGAAAAAACAGTAGCCAGCATTAATAAGAGGAGGTAGCAGGGTTGTTTTTTCATTGGCATTTTTTATTTTTTGTCATTCCGACCGAAGTGGAGGAATCTGGCGCGATATACATAACAGATTCCTCCGCTTCGGTCGAAATGACAAAAAAACGGCGAAACAACAAGAGAGTTAATTCTCAAACGGATTCTGAAACGCTGGATTTGACAAATAAGTTGTATCCGTCAAGGTATGCAAAAACGCAACCACTGCATCAATTGCATCACCGCCAACAATCTGATTAGTCACGTCTGGGTCTTCCATTCCTAAAGGTACAATTAGCGTATTTTTATTGAGCGACGGATGACCACCAGAATTGTAATGTTCGACGACTTCTCGCAGCGTTTGAAAACGGCCATCGTGCATATACGGAGCAGTCAAAGCGATATTTCTCAATGTTGGCGAACGAAATTTACCATTATCAATTGGATTCATCGTAAAACCACCGCGTCCTAAATCATCAAAATCTTCCAAATTTTCGGCTTCGTCTAATCCATTATTTCGATAATTATCGCTTGTAAAAAGTGGACGAGTATGGCAATGTTCGCATTCAATATCAGGTAAATTGTCAAACACATTGTCTCGAAACATTTCAAAACCATCAATTGCTAAATCAGGTAACTCCAAACCAGGCTCTTGCAAATAGTTCACTCTGTCGAATACAGAACCGCCAAACAAAATCAACGTCCGTTCAAAAGAAGCAATTGCTTTTACCGCTAAATCTCTTGTGATTTTTGACCGCTTTTCAATACCGAACGCTTCTCTAAACATTGCTGGATAGAAAGTACTGCGCCGCAATTTCACTTCAACATTATCCCAATTTTCTGCAAATTCATGAATGTCTTCAATCGGTAATAAGGCTTGTTCTTCTAAAGTCATCACTCGTCCATCCCAAAATAGTCCATTATTAGCGAAACCAATATTGAATAAAGACATCGAACTACGCTGTCCCGATGAGCCATTGACACCCACACTTACTGCCATATTATCCGTAAGTCCACCATCTAATAAGTGGCAACTATTACAAGACATTGTACTATCGGCTGATAAAATTGGGTCATAAAACAAGTACCGTCCTAATTCAATTCCTGCTTCCGTTAATGGATTATCTGCAGGAATATTCATTTGTGGCAAGCTATCGTGCAACTCCAGCGTCACTGAAATTGGATTATATTCAATTGCCAATAAATCCTCTTCTGATTCTTCTACCGGTAAATTATTTACATCATCATCTTTACAGGCAGTCCAAAAAAGCGGAATAACAAAAAGGCAAAACAAAAATTTTCGCATATTAAATTGGTTTGGAAGTAAGTAGTCGGGACGCTCTGACCTTTTAATTTTTGATGGTAATCGCTTCCACCGTATTGTCCATCAATTTTTTAATCAAAGCCAAATCATCTGGACTGTCCACGTTATTCGTGTGCAACGTTGATTTTGCGCCAAAATCAATCAAATCACCATTTGCGCCAATAATTGTAGCTACATCAATTTCAAAATTAAAAACGCCTGGCTGATTTTCCGTCAATGTAATCGGCTGAATGAAGGCACTCATATCACGAAAAGCAGCATTGCCTCCAGTATGAAATGTAAAAATGGAATTGTCACCACCCGCAATATTACAAGCTGTCCCGAGTCCCATACCATCGCGGTCATAGCAACCGTCCAAACGCATAAAAGTATAACTTTGCCATCCTGCCCAATAACTTGATGAGTTTGAAAGTGGACTAGCCGCACCGAAGTCATTTGGAGACTCTGCATTTAAGTCAGCAGGTACACCAAGGTCAAATTTAATACCTCTATATTCTCCAGCAGGAACATTATCAATCGTGATGGATTGTGGCATTGCAGCAAAAGTTGGTGAAGAATTTGCGCCAAAATCTAAGTAGTGAATCTCTTTCAATTCTTCTCTATCGTTTCCTTCTGACTGCAACAATTCAAGATTGGAAATAAACAGCCCAAATTCTTCTTGAAAACGAATCATCTTCCCGTCAGGGTATTCAAATTCGTCCGTCAATAGAATGAATGGTTCATCTCCGTATTTTGCTGTAAAGTTGATTGTGACAGAAGTTGTTTGTCCAATTAGTCCCTGCCCCTCATCGTCTTTGCATGAACTTGAGGAAAAAATTAGAAAGGCAGCGGCAAGAAATAAAAAATATTGAATTTTCATGAATAAGTTATTTATATTAGACCTTATGAATGGCGACTCTGGATAATTCGCAAACTATTGATTATCAATTATTTGCAATTCTAAAAAAGATACTCATTCATAAAGTCTATTGATAAAATGTGTATGGAATCTTTTAACTGTGACTTTGCTCGCCAAACTATTTTTAAAAAATCCATCCTAGCATATCGACTCAAGTGGCCGCTATACGTATGTAATAAACACAATTTTAACTGAAATGTTGGCAAGAGACCCGACGAAACGCTACTCTACAGTCGATATTGAAAAGGAGGTGACAATATTTTCAACAAATTGGCTACGTAGGTCGTCGTTTACCATATTTTGGTCAATTGTCGGCACACCAATATCGTGAAACCATTTTAAATAATCAACATTTAAGGTCACTTTTATATCAAAACCTGGGTCTAAAGTGAATGTTTCCGCAAAGGGAATTTCCACCAAATCTGTATTTTCAAAAATGGCTACCCGCGTAGAATCAATCGTCGAAACGGTATCTCGATTGAACACCACCAACGACGAAAGATATCCAATATTGATGGTGTCCATATATAATAAAGTGTCGCTGGAAACATTCAATTGACTGGTTCGCGGCACAGAACTTGGGTCAATATTTAATAAATTAGGTGCCAAACCAACAAAAAAACGAATCGCAGAAAACTCACCTTCCGTGCGAACAGTTCCAACATTCACCGTTTGTACAATGTCTCTATCTACTTTCGCAAAACTGTCTTCGAACGTCACTTCATTTCCATCAATTTCTACCGTCACCGAATCCAAAATGTGCACTTCTTCTCCATTCGGTCTAACCAACCGAATCTCTGATAAAAAATACCGAATCCGCTCAATGGTAAAGGTATCTAGAGGAGAATCAAAGGTCGGATAGTAAGAATTGTAGCGCAAAGAGACCGAAGTATCAGGCATCGTAGTCGGCACAATCAAATGTCGAAACGCCAAATTAAGCGAGGGATAAGTGCAACAATCAGGGCAATTATCATCCGCCGTCACATCATAATTAGTTGCCCCCAAATCAAGGCATCCCTCTTGCGCCTCATAGCAATTACTAAAAAATAGCATCATAAAAGCAGCTATTAAACCACAGAAAAAACCCTTTCCAGTGCGCCACCATGAGCCGTGAGCCATACGCCGTTTACCGTCCTCTCCGTTACTTTTCATGCATTATTTTTTTGACAATACTCTTCACCTGGGCAGAGAATTCTTTATTCAAGATCCAGTGATAGTAGGGTTTATCGCGTTGCAAAATTTGCTTTACCGACTGCCCTGTATATTTTCCAAAGTTAAAAACAATCTCGCCTTTTTCGTTCATTTTCAATCGATTGGTTACATCCAACATCTGCGCATCCTGCGTAAAATCATGCAATTTTTGTATATCATTGACAATTGGCGTAGGTGTGACATTGTCGTCTTTATCAGTATAATCAACGCCTTCATACATTTTCAACTGCCCTTCGAAAACATCAATCGTCGCCCGTACATCTGCCATTGCATCGTGTGCATCGACCAACTGTTTTTTACAATAATACTTCAAAGCCGCTTTCAACGTTCGAGGCTCCATTTTGTAAAAAATCCGCTGCATATCCAGAATACGTATATTAGAAATCTCAAAATCATAACCCGATCGCACGAACTCTTCCATCAACATTGGAATGTCAAATCGGGTGCAATTATAGCCGCCCAAATCTGCCCCTGCAAAAAATTCAAACAACTGCTTTGATACTTGTTCAAACGTCGGTTTATTTGCCACATCCTGCGGCCCGATTCCATGTACATTAAATGCTTCCTCCGAAATCAAAATACCTGGATTAATTAACATTTCCAGCGCTTCGGGTTCCCGACCGTCAGCGAAATACTTAATCGCGCCAACCTGCATGATGCGGTCGCGAATTACATTAAGTCCTGTTGCTTCAAGGTCAAAAAATACTAGGTCTCTGTCTAAATTAAACATATTTTTCGTAATTATTTCAACTCATTTTTAACTTAAAAATGAGTTGGTAAGTGTACTTGTTTAGTTTTTATTGGTTTTTTAGAGCGGTCAGAGATTAGACCATTTCATTTTCAGAAGTCAGAAGTCAGAAGTCAGAAGTCAGAAGTCAGAAGTCAGAAGTCAGAAGTCAGAAAATACTTCTTAATATTACATTGTAACTGTAAATTAAATATCTATTTTCTTGATGGATTTTCTTTTTTCTTGAAAAAAGGTACTGTGTTGAAAACCGAAAATTCAAGACTTGCGATATTTTGGCTAAACTTTTAACGCCAAAATCTCTAAGAAACGCGAAATAAATAAGTGTAGATTCTTGAAAGTGCCGTTTTGTTCTCCATTTTTCTTTGAAAGTGCTATTTATGTTGATATAGTGAGCGTTTTCAAAGTGAAAAATGAGGGCAAAATATCCTGTCAAGAATCTATAGTTATTTATTTCGCGTTCCTTACAGTTAAGTAACCCGTAGTAATTAATCAGATAAAATTTTTAGACAAGATTTTTTCGATAGTTTTTCTTTAAAAATTCTTGAATAGCCAGTGTTATTGAAGACATTTTTAACGGAAAAATAGCGGAAAAAGATGTTTATAAAATTACCTGATTAATTACTACACGTTACTTAGCATCAGAGTAACAAAATGGTATTAAAAAGTCTGACTTCTTTCTAATCCATCAGACTTGTCGCAATCTTATCCATTCCATTCGTCATATCCATACTCAATTCCCCGTCGTCATTACTATAAATAAACAAAGCTTCTATATCTTTTTCTGCATTTGCAAACGCCAAAGCGTTTTTCAATCCCATCACCATAAAAGCCGTCGCATAGGCATCTGCTACTGCGCAACTTTCAGAAAAAACAGAAACGCTCAACAAATTAGACGTCTCTGGATAACCGGTCTTTGGATTGATGATGTGCGTTATTTTTCGACCATCCACTTCGTAGTTTTGGCGATAGTTTCCAGAAGTTGCGACTGACAAATTATTCAATAAAACGATTTCTTCAATGTCTGTTAACGCCGCCTCCGCTTTCGGTGTATTAATCCCAATTGACCAAATTCTACCCTCAGGATTTCTCCCTTTACCTTTTACTTCATAGCCAATTTCAACTAAATAATCTTTCACACCTTTTGTCTCCAAAAACGCTCCAACTTCATCCAAGGCGTACCCTTTTGCCGAACCCCCGAGGTCTAATTGTACATTTTCATCCATCTTCATCAAGGATAATCGACCTTTTTCGCCCAGTATTGGTTCTGTCCATTCTAATAATTCATAGCCCACAAATTCCATCAAAGAATCAATGACCAAGGTATCAATTTTTGAAATCGGATTTTTGCCCGTGTAGCCAAATCCCCAATAATTCACCAGCGGGGTTATGGTTGGGTCAAACGCGCCATTCGTTTTTTGTGCAATATCCATCGCCAGCTTTACATTCGCATCATAATGCTTGTTATCGGCTGCCCAAAGCGAATCTGAAATTGTGTTTTTATTAAATTGAGTAATCACCGAATTGG
>JBLHWU010000015.1:0-42817 GCA_047629355.1 Saprospiraceae bacterium
TGCCATTCTTTCCCTCACTGCTGGATTTTGTGAAGAAGTTATTTTTAGAGGATATTTTATTCAATATTTTCTTTCTTTTACAGGCATTTCACCAATTGGACAATTCATTGCCATCTTGTTGCCAGGTGTTATTTTCGCCTTATCGCATTTATATCAAGGTTGGAAAGCGGTCGCTAAAATCATGATTCTTGCCGTTATTTTCGGCTATATCTTTTTGGAAACCCAGTCGATTTGGATAGTCATTATCCTGCACTTTTTAGTGGACCTTATTGGTGGGTATATGGCGATGAAGTTGATGAAGAAGTAACAATGAAAGAATAAGTCCGTCATCTAAGTAATGCGTAGCAATTAATCAGTTCTACTTTAATACTCTTGTGTCATGCGCTATCAATGGGGTGTTTGAGAAGCAGAATTGAGCGTTAAGCCCGCAAGTTCCTTTTGTTTTTTTGCATCGGATTTAAGAGTCTTAAAGTAGAACGACTAAGGGCAAAACAAATACTTGATAGATGGCGGAGTTATTTTTTGACCGTTACTAAATTTTTATTTTGTCTGCAACCCGCACTTTGTGCCTCGAAACGTAGGTTTCACCGTTTTAAATTAAAATAATTTAAATTGTACCAAACAATCTCCTTATTTTTACGGTTCAAAAGAAACAAGTTATTCTATCTTTTCTAAACCTTCTTTTAAAAAAAAAGTTAAATAATCGTAAGTAAATTACCGTAATTAAGTACCTGGACATAAATAATCGAACAATCAAAGGAGTCAGATTTTTTCGTTAGTTTTCTCTAAAAAATTCTTGAATAATCCCCTTATTAAAGTATTTTTTAGAGGAAAATAACGGAAAAAGATACTTTTTAGATGTTCGATTTATTGTGTCCAGGTACTTATCTATCATTTTTACTAACTACTCGGGTCTTTCTTTTAGAAGTTTGAGCAGCGAGAAAATCCTAAGATTTTCTCGCTGCTCAAAACACTATGCGCCTTCGGCGAGGCGGGTAGTATTATTGATGGGCAAGAACGGTTTTTATAAAACCGTTTTTGCCCATCAAACTCCCTTTATTTTAGATAGATAGTTATTTCTGATTTATTGCAGTAGTTGCAAACAATTTATTACTATCAGCCATTAAATTTTCAGAAAAAGCCAAAGAAAAAGCAAATCCTCTTTTAAAAATTAGTTTTTCAAATTAGAACATTATCCGTTGTTTAGTGAAAAAGGTAATGGTGAAATTGGAGTTTCAAAAAATATAGATAAATATCTTTGACCAATATCCAGTCACCAATAACTTAATAAACAATTCAACAAATCAACCTAATAATATGAGTGTAAGATTTATCCAAACCGCATTTTTTCTATTCCTTGCCACCTTCACCAATGCCCAAGTTTCCCAGAACATGACACTGGTGGGCAATTGGAATCCGGGCAATTTCCCAACCTCAGGCTCTTTGATGTACAACGACATTTGGGGTTATGCTGATTGCGCGGGCAACGAATACGCCATCATGGGCGGAGCAGCTTTTTACCACTTTATTGACATTACCAATCCGTCAAATCCAGTGGAAGTTACCTCGATTGCTGGAGGCAATACCACCATTTGGAGAGACATGAAAACCTATTCCAAATACGCCTACGGGGTCTGTGATTCTTGCAACGAAGGACTCTCCGTTTTTGACCTCGGCGACCTCCCGAATTCAGTGACGATGGTCGGACAATACACCTCCTCTTTCACTCGTGCCCACAACATTTATATCGACGAAGACAGTGCACGTCTTTATGCCGTCGGAACAAATACACAAGGTTCGGGAATCATCGTTTTTGACTTGGCGGCTGACCCTGCCAACCCACCAGAAATTGCGCGAATGAACCTCCCCGGCGGATATATCCACGACATGATGGTTCGCGGAAATATCGGTTATGCACACTCTGGAAACAGCGGAATGTATGTCTATGATTTCACCAATTTGTCCAGTGTAATAACACTTGGAAGCCTGACAGGATATACCCCTTCTGGCTACAATCATGCAGGTTGGCCAACCGAAAACAACCAAGGCTACGTCTTTGCAGATGAAACGCACAATCGTGATTTGAAATATTGTGATATTTCAGATTTGTCAAACATGAGTATAACTAACTTGTTTCGGTCGGAGTTGTTAGCGCCTGCTGTGACGGGAAGTGTGGCGCACAATCCGTTCATTCGCGACGATTATGCCATCGTTTCGTATTACCATGATGGGTTGCAAATTTTTGATATTTCTGACCCCGCTAATATCGTTCAAACTGCTTGGTACGATACCTATACCAATCATTCCAACTATAGCGGATTTAGTGGCAACTGGGGTGCATATCCTTTTTTACCGTCTGGAAATATCTTGGCATCTGATGAGTTTACGGGTTTGTATATTTTGAATCCAACCAATATTACGTTTACCCCAATTCCTACGCCACCGCCGCCAACCGTTAGCATTTCGGCAAGTGGAACGACGAGCTTCTGTGCAGGTAATTCTGTTGATTTAAATGCTTCTCACTCGGGTAGCGCATTGCAATGGTATCTGGATGGAATGCCGATTTCTGGCGCAACGACCAATAACTTTACGGCAACAGAAATTGGTGATTATTACGCCCAAACGCTTGCTGGACCTTGTACCACCAATTCTTCGTCAATTACCGTAACAATCATTCCAGACCCAGATGTGACTTTGAATGTCGGACCTAATAATCAGATTTGCGACACCGAAAATCTTCAAATTATTGCACCTGCGGGCGAACCCACTTACAACTGGACTTTCAACGGCAATCCATTAGGACAAAGTGGAAATTCCATCTTCGTCACACAAGCAGGTGTGTATCAAGTCGAAGTTTCAAATGGGACTTGTCAAGCGACCTCAATTGCGGTTAATTTGACCGTAGAATCTACGCCCGATGCGACGATGAACCTCAATGGTGACCAAGAAATATGCGAAGGAGAAGTGCTTATTTTATCCGTTCCAGCAGGTGCAAATATCTATCAATGGACGAAAGATGGCACTTCTTTTGGTGGAAACTCAAACATAATACCTGTTTCTGAATCAGGTGATTATCGAGTAATTGTGTCTAATGGAAATTGTCCGAATAGTTCAGAAGTCATTACGGTAACAACAACGGCTTACCCTGACGTGATTTTAAATGAAAATGGTCCAATTCAGCTTTGCAACAGCGAATCTGTTATTTTAGAAATTGATACTGGTGCGGATAGTTACACTTGGTATAAAGACCAAAACATCATCAGTTCAGATAATATCATCAATGTATTTGAAAGTGGAACTTATCAGGTAGAAGCCTCGAATGGCAATTGCACCGCCCTGTCCCAAATCGTTACCGTGGACCTCAGTGCAGACCCTGATATGACGTTAAATGTTCCGATTCAAAACACCCTTTGCAACGGCGACTTATTAGAACTCGCAATTCCTGCAGGTGCCTCCAATTACACTTGGTTTTTTAATAATGCTGCGCAAAACAACTCCAATTCCCCTAATTTCTTCGCAGACAATGCAGGCGATTATTACGCGGTAGCAGATTTAAATGGCTGTGAGGCAACTTCGGAAATCGTAACCATAACTTTGAATGAATATCCATCGACTGTCTTAAATGTACCCTTGAATAATGAACGTTGCGATGGCGAAGTTTTAGACATTGTTGTCCCAGCGGGCGCAGCGGATTACCAATGGTTTTTTAATGGAAATGCATTGGTCAATTCATCTAATATATTGACAGCAACGCAAGCTGGAAATTATCAAGTCATTGCCAGTAATGGCAATTGTGAAACCACCTCTGACCTTGTCAATTTAACACTCAACGCTACGCCGAGTGTTGAATTGAATGTCCCAAATGTCAATCAGATTTGTACAGGCGATGAAATAACGATTGCGGTTGCGGCAGGCGCATCCAGTTATAATTGGTTTGAAAATGGCAACCCTATTGCAACGAATACCAATACGATAACTGTGAATTCTGCAGGTATGTATTCCGTCACCGCAGGTAATGGAACATGTGAAGCAACTTCCGAAATGGTGGAAGTGACCATTAATACTTATCCAGAAATAACCTTAAATGTTCCGTTGCAAAACAACCTTTGTGAAGGAGAAACCTTTGAAATGACGGTGCCAAGTGGCGCGCAAACGTATCAATGGTTTCAAAATGGTAACCTGCTTTCGCAAAATGGAAACTCAATAGTAGCCTCAGAGTCAGGTGATTACCAAGTAACTATTTCCAATGGAAATTGTGAATCTACTTCCGAAATGGTCAGCGTGCAAGTGACTGTATTTCCAAATGTGGACTTATCAATGCCTTTGCAAAACACAATTTGTGAAGGAGAAACATTAGCAATTTCCGTGGCAACGGGCGCAACCAATTATCAATGGTTTTTAAATGGAAATCCTATTGCGACGACTGCCGAAATCATAGCAACCGAAGCCGGAAATTATACCGTGACTGCCTCCAATGGCAATTGTGAAATGACCTCTGAAATCTTAAATCTAACCATCAATACTTTCCCTGACGCTGAAATAGATGGTGAAATTACTAATACTATTTGTACAGGTGAAATGGTCAATATTTCAGTCCCTGCTGGCGCGCAAACGTATCAATGGTTTCAAAATGGTAACCTGCTTTCGCAAAATGGAAACTCAATAGTAGCCTCAGAGTCAGGTGATTACCAAGTAACTATTTCCAATGGAAATTGTGAATCTACTTCCGAAATGGTCAGCGTGCAAGTGACTGTATTTCCAAATGTGGACTTATCAATGCCTTTGCAAAACACAATTTGTGAAGGAGAAACATTAACAATTTCCGTGGCAACGGGCGCAACCAATTATCAATGGTTTTTAAATGGAAATCCTATTGCGACGACTGCCGAAATCATAGCAACCGAAGCCGGAAATTACACCGTGACTGCCTCCAATGGCGATTGTGAAATGACCTCTGAAACCTTAAATCTAACCATCAATACTTTCCCTGATGCTGGATTGGACGGTGAAATTACTAACGATATTTGCGATGATGAAACCGTCAGTATTTCAGTCCCTGCTGGCGCACAAATGTATCAATGGTTTCAAAATGGCAACCTGCTTTCGCAAAATGGAAGCTTAATAATAGCCTCAGAGTCAGGTGATTACCAAGTAACTATTTCCAATGGAAATTGTGAATCTACTTCCGAAATAGTCAACGTGCAAGTATTCGATTATCCGGAAACAACCATCAGTGTTCCGACTCAAAATAACTTATGCGAAGGCGAAACACTCACGATTGATATTCCAACAGGTGCCCAAAATTACGAGTGGTATCAAGATGGTGAATTGATGGCAGCAGACGAAGCGAGTATCATTATTTCCGAATCAGGAAATTACTATGTCGTTGCAACGAATAATGATTGTGCGACGACTTCGCAGACAATTAATGTAACAATAACCGCTATTCCTAACGTTGACTTATCCGTCGGAACAATGAATCAAATTTGTGAAAGTGATGAACTGACTATCGAAGTAGCAGATTTTGCTTCTGGTTATCAATGGTATCAAAATGATGAATTATTAGCTATTAGTGGCAATATACTAACTGTTTCAGAAAGCGGCGAATATCAAGTAATTGCTAGTAATGGAAATTGCGTAGCAACCTCGGAAATCGTGACCGTAGAAGTGGTTGATTTCCCCAATTCTGCGTTGAATGTAACGACTAACAATGAAATTTGTACAGGTGAAAATTTGCTACTGGAAGTCTTGGGAGGTGCAAGTAATTACCAATGGTTTTTGAATGGTGAAATAACGGGTAATAATGAGCATACCTTGACAGCAACGGAAGCAGGCGAGTACTTCGTAATGATTGGTTCTGGCGATTGCAGTGCCACTTCGGAGACGGTTAATTTGACCGTTATTGAAACGCCTGACGTTACGCTGAATGTCGATACAGAAAACGTGATTTGCGCAGAAGAAACCTTGACTATGCTTATCAATGACGGTGCGGATAACTATACTTGGTATGTTAACAATGAAGTTTTAATAGAGGACATAAACGAAATAACAATCTCACAATCAGGTATTTATTATGTGGTTGCGAGTAATGCCGATTGCGTGGCAACCTCCGAATCTATCAATGTTTCCATCATGGCACTACCGAATACTAGCCTGACTGTTGGCGCCGAAAATAAGATTTGTGAAGATGAAGAATTGACCATTAACGCCCCTGAAAGCGGCGGTAGTTTTGAGTGGTTTTTGAACGATGAATTGGTGAGTACAGACACCGTTTTCACGACCAACCAACCCGGAACTTACTATGTGCAAATCATGGAAGGGAATTGCGTTGCCACTTCCAGTACCTTCAATTTGACCATCACGCCTTTCCCCAATCCACAGTTGGAAGATGCTGGCGAGCAATCGATTTGTGAAGGGCAGGCACTAGGTATGTTCGTTATCCCTAACGCCCCCATTTTTGAATGGTATCAAAATGGGACACCTCTTGGTAACAACAATGACGATTACATAACTACTGAACCCGGAGAGTATTATGTGGTCGCTGAAAATGATGGCTGCGAAGCGGCTTCCGAATCCATTTTCTTATCGGTTAATGAATTTCCGAGTGCAGATGTACAGACAACTGCCACCCAAATTTGCGAAGGAGAAACAGCGACTTTATCCACGCCAAGTGAAGGCAGTTTTCAATGGTTACTCAATGGTACGCCGATTAGTGGTGCAAATGATGCGAGCATAGAAGTTACCGCTGCAGGTACGTACGCGCTTTCCGTTACTGAAAACGGCTGTACGGCAGTTTCCGTCAATCTTCAAATCAGCTACTTCGTTTCTATGACGCCCGAAGTCACATTCGATAATGGTATTTTGACTTCAACGCCAAGCAATACTTACCAATGGTATTTCAATGGCAACCTCATTCCCGACGCGACTGACGAAAGTTATACCCCGACTGAAAATGGCGACTACTCCGTGCAAATCATTGACGATAACGGCTGTGAAGTTGCTTCTGCTGCGGTTAATGTGTTACTCAATGCCGTGCAAGATGTTGTTCTATCCAATGGATTTTTGCTTTATCCAAATCCTGTAAATAATGCTTTGTTCTTAGAAAATCAGTCGGATGCTTTGTTGGACAGCCGCTTGGTTGTTTTCAATAACATTGGAGTGATGGTTTTTGAAAGACAGTTGGACTTTGGACGCGATATTACGGAGAAAATAGCGGTGCAAACTTGGGCTGCTGGGGTTTATTATTTGAAAATAGAAACAGCGGATGGGCGGTTTTTTGTAAGGAAGTTTGTGAAGGAATAGTTTTTATAAAAAAATACAGACCTGTTTCTACTTAGAAATGCGAAATAAATAAAGTTACTTTTGAGAGAGAGATTTCGTTCCTATTTTTTCCTTTAAAAGTACGATTTATGTTGATATAATGAGCATTTTTAAAGTGAAAAATATGGACTAAATATCCGCTCAAAAAGGTAAGATTATTTATTTCGCGTTCCTTAAGGGCACAGCTTTGTGATCGCCCAATGTCCAGCAAAAACGAGACATTGAGCGACCACAAGAGTGCGCCCTTACTTAGAACGATGTTAAACATTGTTCCAAACACAGAAAATACAATTCACCCAATACTCACCAACCTTTTATTACTTTCACAAAAACAACTTTCACACGATATCAGAGAAGACCTCTTGTTTTTGGTCAGAGTATACAAATGCTATTTCTTAATTAAAAATCTACCGCTTCCCAAACAACAAACTCCCAATCCGCACCATCGTACTCCCCTCTTCTACCGCAATTCGGTAATCGCCCGACATGCCCATCGAGATTTCTTTAAAGTCAGCTTTCTCACTAAAAAATTTCTCCTGCAATTCGTCAAAAATCTTTTTCAAATAGATAAATTCTGACCGAACTTGTTCTTCATCTTCTGTAAAAGTCGCCATACCCATCACTCCGACGATATTGACATTTTCCATATCTTCTAAAACTTCTTTGTTTAACATAGTGGACACTTCCACTAATTCAAACCCGTATTTAGTCTCTTCGTCAGCGATATGAAATTGCAGCAAGACGTCAATCACGCGGTCATTTTTTCGGGCTTCCTTATTGACTTCTACCAATAGCCGCAGCGAATCAATCGAATGAATCAAGGAAATAAAAGGCGCAATCTGCTTCACTTTATTGGTTTGCAAATGTCCGATAGCGTGCCATTCAATGTCTTTTGGCAAGTTGGCATGTTTGGTCACCATTTCTTGCACTCGATTTTCTCCAAAGATGCGCTGTCCTTGTTCATACATCTCCAAAATAGCCGATTCAGGCTTAGTTTTAGAGACGGCAATTAATTTAGTATCCGTGACTTCCAATTCCAACGTAATTTTTTTGTACATAATTTCGAGTTATTTGGTATTAAGTAGGTGAAACGTATTCAATAAATTGAGCCATTAGGAAGGACGAAAAAATAAATTCCTTACCCAAATAGCAACAAGTCTGTTTTTAAATAAAGGTAAAATAACGACGGGCAAACTTAGTACAAATGAACAATTAACGAGCTGCAATGAGCAATTATAATTATAATTTTAAGTTTTAACATTCGTTCCTTAACCTCCCTTGATTATTAATTGAAAAAATCTGCCGTTTTGTCACTTTTCAAAACCCAATTTCAGCCAACACAACAGTCTATTCACTTAAAAATGTACAAAACGTCAGTTTTTTGAGTTGAAATATTAAAAAAATGGCATTGGTACATTCATTGATTGTAGTGTAGTGTAGAAATAAAATTAAAACCAGCTAAACGGACTTTACCAATTAGCAAATTAATAAGGTTAAAAGTTTGAACACATATTATATGTATCTGGTTTTAGAATCAGAAGTAGAATTTTTTAACCGTTAATTATAAAATAAAAATTAGAATAAATCATGGGAAAAATTATTGGAATTGATTTAGGTACAACCAACTCTTGTGTAGCAGTGATGGAAGGAAATGAAGCGGTAGTGATTCCAAATGAAGAGGGGCACCGAACGACTCCTTCGATTGTGGCCTTCATTGACAACGGTGAGCGAAAAGTAGGTGATTCTGCCAAACGTCAGGCAATTACCAACCCAACACGAACCGTTTCGTCTATCAAACGATTCATGGGTTCGCGCTTTTCAGAAGCATCGAACGAAATAGGTCGCGTACCTTATAAAGCTATCAAAGGTGATAACGATACGGTGCGTATTCAGATTGACGACCGTCAATATACACCACAGGAAATCTCTGCAATGGTGTTGCAGAAAATGAAAAAAACAGCGGAAGCCTTTTTGGGTACAGAAGTAACTGAAGCAGTAGTGACCGTTCCAGCTTATTTCAACGATTCTCAGCGTCAAGCGACTAAGGAAGCGGGTGAAATTGCAGGTTTGAAAATTCGTCGTATCATCAACGAGCCAACTGCAGCAGCATTGGCTTATGGTATGGACAAGCGAAATACCGACATGACCCTTGCCGTATTTGATTTGGGTGGTGGTACATTTGATGTTTCTATTTTAGAATTGGGTGACGGTGTTTTTGAAGTAAAATCTACCAACGGTGATACACACTTGGGTGGTGATGACTTTGACCAAACTATCATGGACTTTTTGGCGGAAACGTTTAAAAAGCAGGAAAATATGGACTTGCGCAAAGACCCGATGGCTTTGCAACGTCTAAAAGATGCAGCAGAGAAAGCGAAAATTGAATTGTCTGCTGCTACAGAAACAGAAGTGAATTTGCCATACATCACAGCAGTTGATGGTGTGCCAAAACACTTGGTTGTGAAAATTAACCGTGCGCAATTTGAAAAATTAGCGGATGACTTGATTCAGCGTACCTTGAAGCCTTGTGCAGAAGCATTGAAAGATGCAGGTTTGAAGAAAAGTGAGATTGACGAAATTATCTTGGTGGGTGGTTCTACTCGTATTCCTGCAATTCAGGAAGCGGTTGAAAAATTCTTCGGAAAAGCGCCAAATAAAGGAGTAAATCCTGATGAAGTTGTAGCAACTGGTGCAGCGATTCAAGGTGGTGTATTGAGTGGAGATGTACAAGATGTTTTGTTGTTGGATGTAACACCTTTATCTTTCGGTATCGAAACGATGGGTGGTGTATATGATGTAGTGATTGAGGGTAACTCAACCATTCCAACGAAAAAATCTAAGGTTTATTCAACGGCTGCGGACAACCAACCTTCTGTGGAAATCCACATTTTGCAAGGAGAGCGTCCAATGGCACGAGATAACCGTTCGGTTGGTCGTTTCATTTTAGGAGACATTCCACCAGCACCTCGTGGTGTACCTCAGGTAGAAGTTTCTTTTGACATTGATGCCAATGGTATTTTGAGCGTTTCGGCAAAAGATAAAGGAACTGGAAAAGAGCAAAGCATTCGTGTTGAGGCTTCTACTGGTTTGTCGAAAGAAGAAATCGAACGCATGAAAACGGAAGCAGAAGCGAACGCTGACGAAGACCGTAAAGCGCGCGAACAAGTAGATGCATTTAACGCTGCTGATTCGTTGATTTTCCAAACGGAGAAACAATTGACAGAGTTTGGCGACAAAGTACCTGCGGATAAAAAAGAGCCAATCGAAACGGCTTTAGCTGAATTGAAAGCAGCTCACCAAGCACAGGACATGGACAAAATCGAAGCAGCTACCGCTACTTTGAATACGGCATGGTCTGCGGCAAGTCAGGAAATGTACCAAGCGACGCAAGATGCGCAAGGCGGTGCAAATCCAGAAGCTGACCCAACGGCAGATGCAGACGCAACTGACAATGGTGATTCTGATTCTTCGGATGATGTGACGGATGTGGAGTTTGAAGAAGTAGAAGAAGATGTTAAAAAGTAAACTCTTTTGAGGAGTCAGCTGTCAGACCGCATTTGCTGTCAGGTGTCAGATGACTCAAAGTAAAAGATAGTTTATAAAATAATTTTTGAGAGTCCTTCTCGACTGTGGTCGGGAAGGCCTTTTTTTTTGTAAAAAATAAAAAGGGCAGTCTTTCGACTACCCTTTTTTAATGTACCTATAATTTAAAAAGCGTGATTTCAAAGGGTTATTTCATCATCATTCTCCCACTATAAATGCGTGTTCCATTCGATGATAATTGATAAAAATACATGCCTGACAACAAACCATTTCTTTCAAACCTAAATGTAGAATTGTCATAAAATTCCCGTCGAACCAATTTCCCATCCGCCTGATACAATTGAAATTCCAACTCCTGAAATTCTGTATTTTCTACTTTAAAATTGGTATATTCATTGAATGGATTTGGAAAAATCGTCACTTTCACATCGTCAATCTGAATTTCTTCCGTCGCAATAATCACGTTTGATTCAATAAAATCTTTCCCAATTTCATGAAAAACGGTATTGGTAATAATGGGTTCGTTAAAATCAAAATAAATACCTGCGGTGTTTTCAATCATCGTCCCAATTGGGTTGTCCAATTCTTGTTTTATTTTAAATTTAATAAAACCAATTGACCCTAATAAATTGGTCGTGCTATCCGGCAATAAAATATTGTCAAAAACAAAGCGCACCGTTCGTTCATTGATTATCTGAAAATCATAGGCATGACTTGACGCACCTGGCACAATGGTATTTAAATTAAAAAATGAAGAAATTACATCCTCAACGACGACTGTAAATGCGGTATCCGTTCCCGTATTTTGAAAACGAATCAGGTATTCCAAATCAATATTGGCTTCAATAAAATGTTCGTCACCGTAGCCTGTCGGAAAGGCTTGTTTGTCATTCGGGTCATAGCTCCCAATATTTTCCTGACAGTCAATTGATATAAACGGCGCATCATCTCCATCAGGAAATAAATTGGTAAATCCAACGCTAAAATCGTCGCCATCAATACATCCTTCGATAGTCACCGCTGGCATATTCCCAATTGGATGCCCTACGGATTGCTCGGTTTCTAATCTAAAAGCAGCACCATTAGCAGGCAAAACAATTTCTTTTTTATCACCAGAAGGCAGCAAGTAATCTTGTTGTAATAAAATAATGTGGTCTTCAATAATGATGTATTGAAGTGGTGCCGCAGTATTCCCCGTTCCGATGTTTTCAATTTCAAAATAAAGGGAATCTCCTTCGCAATAACCATTTACAATAATGTCAGATTCATCCCATAAAGAACTACTTGGAATACAAATGGTATCAGGAAAAATATGCGCTGAAGTACAATGTGTTTGCCCCAAAACGGTCTCGTCACAATTGACCGATGTCACAATTTGAAAAGACCCACAATCGCCGATTGCTAAATCGCCCACCTCAAAAACGTATAAACTATCCACCTGACTCACCCACGACTGCGTACTGCTGATAACATCTAAAAATTCATCAAAAATAATTTCAATATAGGCATCTTCGGCAGGAATCGTTCCTTGATTACAGTAATTGACACTGTACGTATTTTCAAAACAACGGCGCAAAAATGGTGTAGAAATATCTATCGTCAGCAACGGACAGTCAATCAACGCTTGCGTTGGAAAATCAATAGCCGCACTATCACCATATTCTACCAAATTCACAGGCAATTCATTCTCACAAGGATTCCAATAAATAACGGGTGGCGTAACCACGACCGTGTATTCGCCAAGGTCAGCAGGAATCGAATAATAACCCATCTCGTCCGTCGCTCTTGAAAAAGTAAGGTCTGTCCCAAGAGCTTGCACAATCCAATCTTCCAAAGGAATTTCAGCAGCATCCAATTCGCAATTTTCTGTTTCATCAAACCAGACATTTCCAGTAATGAAATTGGAGAAACCGACGCCTGAAGTATCCGTTCGCACCAAAAGAATGTCGTCACTTGTAGGATTGCCAACTTCAGCCGTTGTGCCTACAAAAACATATCCATCGTTCAACCTTTGCAAATAAACGCCATTGTCCCCTTCTACATTTCCGTATCTTTTTTCCCAAATCACTTCGCCCGTATTGTCTGTTTTCATCAAAAAGGCATCATTACCAGCGAAACCCGTCACTACAAATCCACCGTCAAAAGCCACTTGGACGCCCATTGCGACCTCACTAATAATATCGTCTTCTCCGTAATTTTTATCCCATTCGGTGTCGCCTGTTGCAGAGATTTTAATTAAGCGTATGTTATCAGAAAAATTTGGAGGAAAACCTACTTTTTCACTTCCAACTAAAATATATCCGCCATCGGGTGTTTGGGCAACGGTATTTCCCCAACCGATATAGCCAGAATTGAAAGCCTTCTCCCATTCTACATTACCGTCGCCATCTAATTTGGCGATATACATGGCGTAAGCAAAGTTTAAGTTTTGGTCAGCTCCACTAATAATATATCCACCATCTGATGTTGTCTCAACCGAGTAAAGCGTATTAATATCTGTCAAGCCCAGGATAATTTCCCACAAAATATTGCCTTGGACATCCATTTTTACGACCACTCCATTAGGGGTAGAAGTAGCACCAGAACTTGAGCCAACAATGATAAATTGATTATCTGGCGTCCGTCTTACTTTATTGGCAGAGCTCAATTGTGTTGTAGATAAATCCAACTCCGATTCCAAATTACCAAGCTCATCTAATTTATATAAAAATGGTTCGTTGGCAGCTCCACCCACCATGATAAAGCCTCCGTCATCCATTTGCTGAATATCATTTCCAATCGCTGATTCATACACTTGCTCCCATTCCATAAATCCAAGCGAATTCGTTTTGATAACCGCCGTTTCGTTACCCAGCTTTCCCGTCAATACAAAGCCACCATCAGAGGTCTGTATGACTGAACGACCTTGGTCATCTCCGAAGCTACCAAACGTCCGTTCCCAACCTTGTCCAAAAACAGAACTAAGAAAAAATAGAGATAAAATAACTATAAAAACGTGCTTTTGCTTTTTCATAATATTTGGTATTTATAATTTAAATTTTCTGTTCAAATCATAGTGATTTTAAAAATCACCATGATTTAGCTTAATTGATTTTCTTCAGTTGCATGCAGATTCGATACAAAGGTGCGCCTATTTTCAAGAAAAAGAGAAAGACAATTTTAAAAGCATCTCAAAATATTTTTACAATTAATTTTACTTAAAAATCTGATAATCAATTTTTTAATCTAAATTTGTCTCAAAAAAATTTAATGAAAAATAGTCATTTAGCGCACCTTTTTCAAACCTTAACCGCAAAAGAAAAGCGAGAATTGAAGAAATTCCTGCGCTCTCCCTTTCACAACAAACGAGAAGATGTCATTCAGTTATTTGATTATTTATTGAAATATGATGCTCAAACTGCTGCTGATAAGTGGAAAAAAGAAACTGTTTTTACCTTTCTGTTTCCAAAAATGCCTTTTGACCGACAGCAACTATACCACGTTCTTTCCTTTTTAAAAAAGTTGATAGAAGACTATTTATTGTATGCGGATTTTAAAAAATCGACAACGCAGTCTGAATTGAAAATGGCACAAATTTATCGAAAACGAGGATTGTACCGACCGTTTCAAGAAAGCATTAAAAATGTAGAAAAGCAATTGGATAAACAGCCGTTGAAAGATGCGCATTTTCATTATCAATCCTTTCAACTCTTTTATGAAAAAGCAGAATTTGATGGCGAACAAAGTCGAACCGAAGTCAGGAATCTACAACGAATGTCTGATGAACTGAGCATTTATTTTATTAGTCAAAAATTGCGGCAAGCTTGTCAGATTCTGAGCTATCAATCCTTTTCCAGCATTCAGCAAGAAGAAGCTTTTCTAAAAGAAATTTTAAAATATGTGGAACAGAAAAATTACGAAAATGACGTTCCATGCATCGAAGTATATTATCATTATTATAAAGCATTTACGCAAAAAGAAGGCGGAGATATTTTTCAAAAACTAAAATCTCTGGTCAAAAAATACCATCAGCAATTTCCAAAACAGGAAATGCGAAATATTTACCTGATGCCGATTAATTTTGGCATCAAACGCTTTAATCAAGGGGAACGAGACTATTTGCAAGAAGTTTTTGAACTCTACCAACAAGGCTTGGAATACGATATTTTCATTGAAAACAATCGGCTTTCTCGCTTCACTTACAGCAATATTGCACTGGCAGGCATGGGTTTGAAAGCATTCGATTGGGTCGAAAAATTCATTCATGATTATCAACAATATTTAGACATTCCTTATCGAGAGAATGCGTTTCATTTCAACCTCGCCAATCTTTATTTTCAACAACAAGATTATCAAAAGACGATGAATTTATTGCAAAAAGTGGAATTTGATGATGTCTTGTACAATCTCGAATCTCGCCGAATGTTGTTGAAAGTTTATTATTCTTTAGACGAGACGGAAGCCCTTTTTTCGCTATTGGATAGTTTCAAACGCTTCATTCATCGACAAAAACAATTAGGGTATCACAAAGAGAGTTTTTTGAATTTAATTCGCTTTACCAATCGGTTGTTGAAGTTGACTTTTAAAGATGAAAAGGTGATAGAAAAATTGAAAATGGATATTGAGAATACGCCAGAAGTAGCGGAGAAGAAGTGGTTATTGAGTCAGTTAAAATTTTACTCTTAGTCGTTATTCAAGTTAATAGTGTCGAGTAGAATTTGGATGAGTTTTGAATTTGTACAAGGCAAAAAAATGCAGACATAGCCTTCGCTATGGCGAGTATTTTTAACGCAGGACAAATTTAAAACTCGCCAAATTATCCGACAGTATTAATTTGAATGACTACTTAGTAACGGTAAAAAAATAACTTCCCCAACTCTCCTTGTTTATTTTGCCCTTATTTTTTCACCGTTACTTAGGGGTAAATGAGATTTAAAAGCATCCTACTAAAAAAAAGACGCGGTCTTTATAACTTTTAGCACCGTGTAACAAAAGTTTCTGATAATAACAGAGGCATCGCCTCGGAACTCTTTGTAGAAATAATTAACTAGAATTTCCCAAGCCGCATCGCGGCGACACTATTGATTGTATTGGAGTCGTGGCAATACCACTTTGAAAATATAATTTCCCTTTTTTCTACAAACAGTGTCGGCGCGATGCGTCTTGAAAACCTAATAAAACTTAGTTCCGCCCGTATTTCGTCACCTAAATTCTAATCAAAATGATTCGCAACTACCTAAAAATCGGCTGGAGAAACCTCCGCAAAAATCCTTCCAATAGCATTATTCACATCACAGGCTTGGCACTAGGATTGATGGCTTTTTTATTAATTCAGCAATATATCGCCTTTGAAAAAAGCTATGATACCTTCCATTTTGCACCGAAATCCCTTTATCGCTTGACGACCGACCAAGTAGTGAATGTAGAATTAAAAGTGCGTGATGCGATGTCTCATTCGCCTGCGGGGGCAATGTTAATGGAGGAATTACCAGAAATTTTAAATTATACAACTACCTATAAGTCCGAGGCAGTCGTTTTCAAAATAGGTGACCGACCAATTGAAGAGAATCATTTGATTGGCGTGGATTCCAATTTTTTAAACTTGTTCAATTACAAAGTTTTAGCGGGGAATAAAGCGACGATGTTGACCAAACCTTCGTCTATCGTTTTGACGGAATCAAAGGCAAAAAAATACTTTGGGGAAGAGAATCCGATTGGAAAAACCATTGAAGTTTCTGAAGGTTTTGCTGGAAAAGCGACGGTGACGGGCGTAATTGAAGACATTCCTGTGAACACCCATTATCATTTTGATATTTTGATGTCGATTTCGACTATTTTGGATGAATTGGAAGACGATGGTTGGAATGGCTATAATTATTACACGTATGTACAGCTTGATGAACGGGCAGATATGGCAGCCTTAAATGCCAAATTACCAGCATTGAGCAAAAAATACATGGGAGATGAAGATGGCATTTTATTCAATTTGCAAGCTGTGCCGGATATTTATTTACAATCTGATGCGACTTACGAACCACAAACGCAAGGCAGCGCACAAGCCGTTAGTTTTTTGAGCATTATCTCCATTTTCATCTTGTTGATTGCTTGGATAAATTACGTCAATTTATCAACTGCGCGAGCGATGGAACGGGCGAAAGAAGTAGGTGTTCGAAAAGTCGTCGGTGCGCCTAAATCCCAGTTGATGATGCAGTTTTTTATGGAAGCGTTTATCATCAACTTATTGGGAGCAATATTGGCGGTGACCTTGGCGCAAACACTCCTACCCTATTTCAATAATTTGGTCGGTAAAACGGTAATTGACAACGTTTGGAATTCGCCAAATTTTATCAAAAACTTAGTGTTGTTCTTTAGTTTGGGAACATTGGTTACTGGGATTTATCCAGCTTTGGTGCTTTCTTCTTTTAAACCAATTGCCGTGTTGCGTGGCAGTTTTGGCAGTTCTAAAAAAGAGGCGATGATGCGGAAAGGATTGGTGATTTTCCAGTTTGCAGCATCCTTGATTTTGATAGCGGGAACGGTGATTATTTACCAACAAATTCGCTACATGACGGGGAAGGATATTGGCATCAATACCGAGCAAGTTTTGGGTTTTAACAATCCAGATTTAGGCGATGATAGAAAAACGAAATACGCTTCTTTTTTAAATGAACTTCGACAAATCAAAGGTGTAAAAAATGCGGGTGGCATTAATGATCTGCCGGGCGGTGGCGGTTCAGATATCAGTTCGGCAAGCGGTGGAGCTAAGATAGTTGGACAAACAGAGCAGGCTAAAGGAACGATTTACATCAATACGATGGATGACCAACTGGCGGAAACGTTGAATATGAAGGTATTGGCAGGTCGCAATTTTAACAGCAAATTGGCTTCCGATTCGATAGCAGTTGTCATTAATGAAGCGATGCTAAAAATGCTGGGCGTTTCGGACATCGAATCAGTCATCAATCAGACCTTTCAAATCGGAAGAGATGCGGACAAAAATAATTTTTCAATCGTTGGTGTAGTCAAAGATTTCAATCGAACTACGTTTAAGGATAACGTCGAACCAACGCTATTTTTCCATGATGCAACACCCAATCGAACGGTCATTAAATTGGAAGAAGGCGGCGTTAAAAAAGGCTTGGCGGGCATCGAAACCTTGTGGGGAAAATTCTTTCCCAGCACACCGTTTACTTTCTCATTTTTGGATGACCGTTTTGATAAATTATACCAAGAAGACAAGAAATTTGGACTTATTTTCTTGAATTTTGCGCTCTTGGCGATCATCGTTGCGAGCATGGGCTTGTTTGGATTGGCTTCTTATTTGGCATTGCAACGAACGAAAGAAGTTGGCATTCGGAAGGTTTTAGGTGCATCGGTTAGCAACATCGTTTTGCTATTTTTTAAAGACTTTTTATGGCTGATTGTTATCGCTGTGGTGATTGGCGTTCCGTTGATTTATTGGAGTATGTCAGATTGGCTGGGCAGTTATGCGTATCGGATAGATTTTCCATGGTTGGTGCTGATTTTAGCCGTATTGATGGTGACAGCCTTGGCATTTTTTACGGTAAGTATTCAGACTTGGAAATTAGCGATGTTGAATCCTTCGAAGACGATTAGGACGGAGTAGAAAAACAATTTGAAATAACTGCATCAACTATTGGAAAGGTAGTCGATGCGGAACATTCATGTTTGTATTTTTAACAAAAAAAGTCTAACTTGCGTTAAAATGCCATAAACATTAGATAATTTATGACAGCAACTTACGACATACAAACTTCTTCTTCGTTACTTCAGGACTTGGTACTTGAAAGTGGTAAAATCGTTATTCAAGGACTAAATTTTTCCCAATTTGAACAATTAGCATACACGCATTCAGAACTCAGAATGGAACAAGAAGTTAATGGAAACATCACAATTATGGCACCAATCGCAGGATTTGGCGGACAACGAGAAAATAAGTTAAGCATACGTTTAGGTAATTGGGCATTAAATAATAAAAGTGGCGAAACTTTTAGTCCAACTACTGGTTTCAAAATGCCAAACGGCGCAACCAAAAGTCCCGATGCTGCATGGTTAAGTGACGAATCTTATAAAAAATTAAGAGCTACTTATTCTGGAAAAGGTTTTTTACCCGTTGTTCCTGACTTCATTATAGAAATTCGTTCAGAATCTGATAACCTTTCTGAGTTAAAGAAAAAAATGACCGGAACTTGGATTGCCAACGGCGTAAAACTCGCTTGGATGATTGACCCCTACCGCGAAAAATCCTACATTTATCGAGCAGACGGAACGATAGAAACAGTGGAAGGTTTTGATAAAAAATTGTCTGGAGAAAAATTATTATCAGGGTTTGAATTGGATTTATCAGAGTTGAAGTTGATTGATGGAAAATAGATTTTCTACTCATAAACCCAATTCCTTTTTCACACCTTCCGAATACGTTCCACCCGTCGTCACCGTTGTCTTTTCCACATTATCCAATTCTAAAATCAACTTCCCTTTAAAGTACTTCCGTATCTCCACTATCGCAGTTTTGTTGACAATAAATGACCGATGTACTCGTAAAAATTCGTTTGGTAATTCCTTTTCTAACTGACTCAGCGACCAATCTCCCAAATATTTCTTTCCATTTTTAGTAAAAACTCGCGTGTACTTGTCTTCTGCTTTAAAATGCGTAATCTCTTCATAATCTACCAATAAAATCCGCTCTCCAATTTTGACAGGCAGCGCAAATGACTTTTTTTGTGGACGCAACTGCTGCACCAGCTTTTCCAATTCCTGAAAATTCGCAGTCGGTTGCTTATCCCCAAATTTCTCCAATTTTCGAATCGCTTTCGCAAAACGGTCAGCCGCAAACGGTTTGACTAAATAATCAATCGAATAACTTTCAAAAGCCTCAACAGCATATTGTTCGTAAGCTGTTGAAAAAATAACCAAGGGGTGATAAGTCAAGCTTTTTAAAATATCGAACCCAGTCATATCGGGTAATTGAATATCTAAAAAAAGTAGGTCGGGCCGCAACGTTTCGATGCGTTCGATTGCGTCTTTTCCGCAGTCCGCTTCTCCGATGACTTGAATCGTATCGACGTGCGCTTCAAATAATCTTTTGAGTCGCAAACGAGCTGGATTTTCATCGTCAATAATAATGGTTGAAAACATATTTTTTTGCTTTTGTAGGGGCGCACCCTTGTGGTCGCCCAATGCATTGATTTATAGCAGCTTGGGCGACTACCGTTTTATCGTTCGATTTTAATAATTACGCTCTTTTCTGGTTGATTTACAAAAACTAAACTATGCTTTTCAGGAAACAACAATTGCAACTTTTTTTTGAATGCTACTCAACCCATATCCAATTTTCATATTTTCAGAAAACGGTGCACCGCTATCTAAAACATGTATTATTAATTGCTCCGCAGAATCCAATATTTTCACTTGAATAAAAATCTGGTTCGTGCTTTTATCATAACCATACTTAACTGCATTTTCCGCTAAAAGCTGCAATAAAAAACGTGGAATTTGCCATTCATTTTTCAGGTCTTTCGTATCAATTTCAAATTGCAAACGCTCCCCAAATCGAATTTTCTCAATCTCTAAATACGTTTTTAAAATAGCTATTTCTTCTTTTACGGAAGTCAAATATTCGTCTCCTCGATTGGTGCTGTATTTATAAAATTGAGAAAGTGCAATCGCCATTTCTTCTGTTTTTTTCGGGTCAACTTGCGCTAAACTCGCGATGGAATTTAAGGAATTGTATAAAAAATGTGGGTTTATGCGGGCTTGTAAGGCGTCGAGTTCTGCTTTGGAGGATAATTCGTTTTTTTGGGACTTGGCAAGTTCTTTTTCTCTGGTTCTTAATTCTTTGAAATTTTGACGAAGATTATTGATGAAATTTCCAGCAGCAAGTGCTGTCCAAACTAAAATACTGGGATAAAGTAAAACCTCTGGATGCCAAAAAAATGGTTCTTTAAGAATTTCTGGAAAAATTTTACAAATTGACCAGCATACCCAATAAGCCAATGCATTTGCGAAAATACCTGCGACAACCAATGTTAAGAAGCGTAGTGCTTCTTGATTAGCAAAGGATTTATTTTGAAAATACGCTGTATTCCAATGGCGATAAGCAATCATCGGCAACAGCATACAAACCGAACCATATAGCCCTGCTATTGCCAAATTTGAGAAAATAAATTCATTATAAACTGACAATGAAAAAAGAAATATACCCAAGATAATCAAAAAGTAATAACCGATTTTTGCAGGAATTCTTTGGTTTTTCTGGTGTAAAATTATTCCAGTTTCATCAGTCAGCCAATTTATTACAAAAGCCAGAAATACAACAATAGGAAAGGCTAAAAAAGAACCAATCAAGGAAACATACCATGGAGAGGCTTCAGAATGCTTTATTTCCGAGTGATGTTTAGTGGTTATTCGATAAATAGCTAAAAAGTTTTCCTGTTCAAAAAAGTCATTTAATCCTGCAAGGTTGGTATCTACTTTACTATTCAATTTAAAAAACCCATCATCTCGACTCACATCATTTGCCCACACAGTGCTTTGTGCTCTTTCAATTTCAATCTTTTCTATTCCATGAATTATTGCAAAACTATCCGTTGAAAATTGGGTATGAATTTTTAAAACACTGCATAAACTATCTGGTGTTCTAAAAACATATAAATCTCCAGCTTCGGGAACTGGAAAAAAGTCAGTGTATTCAAATTTTATCGTATAGGTATTCGACATTTCAAATACATTCATATTGAAAATAGAAATGCTACAAATAATCGTAACTAACAACAATATATATAGAACTAGCTTAGTAAGTGCCCCCTAAATAATCGATACTTTTCGACAGGACTATTTTCCATTTAAAAAAACTTAAAAACGCCTTCAATAAAAGGACTATTAAAGGATTTTTTAAATTTCTTAAACAAAAAATATCCTCTGTCAAAAGTGTCGATTATTTAAGGCCACCTACTTTCTTCATAATACCAATAAATTTAAAAAATTATTTGACTTATTGTCGATACAAAGAAAAGGCAATTCTCAGGCGCATTCCCGACGAACGAGATTTAAGAAGCGTCAACGGGATTTTTAAAGGTATGAATCCTCAAAGGCTTGAATAATCCATATCATTTTTTATTTTTGAGAAATTTATTGTTCTAAACATGAAAATCGTTTGGAAAAAGAGAACAAATAATAACAAAACATGTCCCACAACAAATCACTAACCATCGGCATTCTCGCCCACGTGGACGCCGGCAAAACCTCCCTCACCGAGTGCTTCCTCTATCAATCTGGTGCGACCAAAAATCGCGGCAGCGTCGATAAAGGTTCAGCAATAACGGATGGCTTGGCAATGGAGAAAGACCGAGGAATTTCTATCAAAACGGCGACTGCGAGCTTTGTGTGGAAAGACACGCACATCAACATCGTCGATACGCCTGGTCACTTGGATTTTGCGGCGGAAGTGGATAGAGCTTTGTCTGTTTTAGATTTGGTCGTTTTGGTCGTTTCGGCGGTCGAAGGAATCCAGGCACATACCTTGAATTTATGGGAGAGTCTGCGCGAACGTGGGCTACCATGCTTGGTTTTTATCAATAAAATAGATAGAGTTGGTGCAGATTTAGAACGCGTTTTTTTTGATTTTGAGAAAGATTTAAACGCAGCATTGTTTGCTTTAAATTTTGGAGAAAATGAAAACCCAAATGCTCCGCAATTAATTGATTTTCAAAACTTCAAAAACAAAATAAACGAACCAATTATTGAAAAGTCTTTTGAAAATCTGGCAGAATTGGATGAAGCATTTTTAGAAGATTTTTTGGAAGGAAATGTGGAAGATTTGGACGCTATTTTAAAAAAGGCGACCCAGCAAATTCAGCAGCAAAAATTGACGCCGGTCTTGTTTGGAAGCGCGAAATTAGACTTGGGCATTGAAACCATTTTGAATACGATTTGCAACTTGTTTCAACCTAAAAAAATAGACCACACCTCTCCGAGTGCTAAGATTTTTAAAGTAGAATTTCATCCTAAATTTGGGCGATTATCGCATTTTAGATTGTATAGTGGTGCGTTGAAAAACAAGGATGTGATTTGGAGTCAGCAGTTGCAAAAGGAGGTAAAAGTCAATCAGATTTTACATCGTAATTTAGGGAAACTAGAACCAGTTGGTCAATTGAAAAAAGAGGAGATTGGCATGATGACGACTTCCGAACCAATTTTGGTAGGAGACGTCTTGGGCAAGTATAAATTTGAGGAGAATTTTAGTAAAATTAGTCAGCCCGTTTTGAGTGTTCAAGTCGAAGCTGTGGAGGATAAGGATTATCAAAAATTGGGCGAATCACTCGACATTTTAAACGTGGAAGACCCGACCTTGGACTTTTATTGGTATAAAGAAAAACGTGAATTTCATTTAAAGATACTGGGGCCGATTCAGACGGAAGTTTTAAAAGATAGTCTGGAAAAACGGTTTGATATTGACGCTAATTTTAACCCACCGAAAGTTATTTATAAAGAGACGCCGAAGCAAGCCGCCGAGGGTTATGTGCGCTATTGGATGCCGAAGCCGTGTTGGGCGATTATGACGTTTAAAATTGAACCTGCAGTCTTGGATAGCGGAGTGAAATTTGTCGCAGAAGTCCGGACAAGTGACATCAGTGTCAAATATCAAAATGAAGTCAAGCGCGCCATTCCGTGGTCACTGCGACAAGGCATCAAAGGCTGGGAAGTGACGGACTTGAAAATCACCTTGATTTCAGGTACAGAACACCAAGTTCACTCCAATCCTGGTGACTTTTTATTGGCGACTCCGATGGGGATTATGCGGGGTTTGGAGAATGCGGATACGGATTTATTAGAACCGATGTATGCCTTTCAAATCAAAGCCAATCAGGAATTGTTGGGCGCAATTTCGAGTGATTTGAATCGAATGAATTCGCAGATAAATGCACCGCAGTTTGCAGGCGATTTTTTTACTTTGACAGGACGAGTTTCGGTTGAAAAATCAATGAATTATGGCATTCAATTCAATGCGACGACTTCGGGAAAAGGACGACTGAAATTGACGTTGGATGGTTATGAAAAAACGGAGACGACGAAGGAGAAGATTCGAGAATTTCAGGGGGTTTCACCGTTGGAGGAGGCGCAGTGGATTTTGCACAATCGAGGGGCGTTTAAGGCGGAGGATAGAGTTAGGTGATGATGTTTTTTGCGCCTTTTGAGGGTTGTGTAAAAAGTCAATTTACTTTTAAAATTAGCTTTTCTGTTTTATGTAATTCGCTGATTTTAAGTTTACTAAACTTTAGAAGTTTAGTAAACCTGTCACTTAAACCGACTTTTTACACAACCCCGAGGTAAGTAAGTGCCCCTAAATAATCGACACTTTTCGACAGGACTATTTTCCGTTTAAAAAACTTAAAAACGCCTTCAATAGGAGGACTATTAAAGGATTTTTTAAATTTCTTAAACAAAAAATATCCTCTGTCAAAAGTGTCGATTATTTAAGGTCACCTACTTAATATTGAGGGATGAAAAGTTTTTTATAAAAATTTTTTCATCTCTCAAACGCCCTTTATGAAACTATAAACTTACCTCCCAACTATAATAATTGTGTCCTGCATCCAATTCAAATCCTGTTCTTGAGTACAATTTATTACCAATATCATTGGATTTAGCGGTTTCGAGCATCAGTCCTGCGGCGTTGGTATTTTTAGCTAATTCTTTGGCTTTATCAATCAATTTTACAGAAATTCCTTTACCGCGATGGGCAGCATTTACGTACAAATCATTGAGTAACCACGAGCGTTTCATTTGGGTAGAAGAAAAAATTGGATAAAGCTGTACAAATCCCATTAATATCTCCTTTTCTGTTGCCACAAAAATGATGGATTCTTCATTTTCTAATCGCTGCGTTAAAAAACTAACTGCGCTTTTCATGGCACTTTCTTGTTCATAAAATATCCGATATTGGTCAAATAAATCGGCTAATGGATTGATGTCGTTTAGGCTGGCTTTTCTAATTTGCATGGTTTATTTTTTATTTTAAAAGCCAAAATTACAAAAAATCCAATGTTTCTCTTCCTGCAAAATAAATCCGTATGTTTGTTCCAATAAAATTAAGAAAATATGTTCATAACACCTTATAACAAAAACGAAGACATCGCCGAAATCCGAGATTTTATTCGAAAAAACGGCTTCGGTATTCTACTCAACACCACGAATGACAGACTCCACGGCACACACATTCCGATTGTCTTGGAGACGGATGCCGATGGAAATGATATTTTGCATGGACATATTGCAAGAGCCAATCCGCAGTGGCAAAATTTTCAATCAGAAGCAGAAATTTTAGTCATTTTTAACGGTCCGCACGCCTATGTTTCTTCATCTTGGTACAATCATGAAAATGTGCCGACTTGGAATTATATCGCGGTTCATGTCTATGGTTCGATTAAAATAATTGAAGGAGAAGCCTTAGTAGATTCTTTGCGAAAAATGACGAATAAATATGAGAAAGGTTCTAAAAATCCAGTTTCCGTAGATAAACTTTCTGAAAAAACGATGCGTCAAGTTCGTGGCATTGTTGGTTTCGAAATATCGGTAACGGACATTCAAGCCACCTATAAATTATCGCAAAATCGGAAGGAGGAAGATTACCATCAAGTGGTTGAAAAATTGGAGGAGACACAGGATGCAGGAGCGATTGCTGTAGCGAAGGAGATGCAGAAAAAGCGGGATTCATAGCAAAAACTACGAAGTAGTTGAATATGAATAACCTTGGATACAATCCATGGGAATAGCATAACGGCACTACAACTCTGGAGGAGTTGAACTATTGTTTGTAATATTCAACGCCTTCATTATTTTGCCTCAGGGTTATTACCCATTTTCACTTTCCGCAGATTGCATCTGCGGTTATTCATATTCAATCTCTTCGAACTTAGGAACTTAGGAATTATTCAAGTTAATCGTGTCGGATAAAATGTGTTCAATTAAGGAGGTTACTTTAAGTAACCTCCTTCAATTAGCATCCGACAGTATTAACTTGGATAACTACTTAGTAACAATAAAAAAATAACTCCACCATTTAGACAGGGCAAATTTCCCTCATTTTTCACTTGAAATCAGTCAAAGTATCAACAATTATCCTTCTTTCAAGTAAAAACTGAGAAAAATTATCCACTGTCTAACTTGTCGGACTTATTATTTTATCGTTACTTAGGAACGCGAAAAAAATGACTTATTTCTTTTCTTCCGGAAACAATTCATTCAAAATCTTCGCCAGCCGATATCCGCCCAAAGCCAAGCGTTCTGCCACCACTTTTTTTCCATTATTCAAATAAAATTCAGAAAGCGGGTCATTCGGTTGCACGTATTTTTTACGCCCTTCTTCGCTGATACTTAGCACGCCTTTATAACCGTATTTTACCGCCAATTTATGACTTTCCAATGCCCAGAAATCTTGGTCCAACAAAGCTACGGTTGGTAACGATTCCATTGGGTGCAATAGTTGAATGGTATCTGCGAATGCTTTGATGCGGTTCATTTCCACTTTCGAAAGCATTTCGCGCGGTTTGCCGTATTCATTAATATCGTTCAAATCGCTGGTATAGCCGCAACCGTCGTCCCAAGCAGCATGCAAGTTTTTCCATCGACCGAAAGATGCAATTGGGAAAGCATTACCACCTTTATTACCCGCAGGTAAGTCATTGTTATAGTAGCTCGTCGAGTGCAATGGCTGATGAATATCGCCTACAAAATGAATTAAAAAAGCCAATTGACGCGCTTTATCAATATCTCGAACGGTCCCTTTTTTCAAAGCGGCTCTCGCTTGGTCAATTGCCCAAAGGATGTCAACTTGCGGCAGCGTTTGTATCGCGACGCCATAAGGATTATAAGGATTATTGGTGTAGTGCCAAGAGTTGAAATTTCTAACCCCTTCCGCTTTGAGGTCGTCCGCCCAAGTTGCTGCTGATACAAAATTATTGGCGTACGGATAGTCTCTTTCCAACTGTTTAATCAGCTTATCAACTTCCTTTTTAGCCGTTGAATTGAGATTTTCGTAAGCAATCATCGCGGTCAGCATATGCCCTGCATCCCACCAAGCTTGGGCGGGCAGGTATAAAAAAACAGCTAATAGAAGTAGATAGATTTTTTTCATTTTGGCTAAAATTTTTATCGATGAATTGAGTAAATATTTAAAAATTTGATTCCAAAAGGCAAGGTATAAAATTAACAATGGATTTTTAGTAGAAGAGTTTTGAAAATCCTTGTTTTTCAATAAAGGTCTCCGATACGCGTTTACACTATCCGACACCTAAATTTCAAGCATATTTCACTTTCCAAGCTAACGTATCCGACAGTGCTAACGCGTATCGGATACGTTTACAAGGTTTGTCAAAGAACTGAAAAAATTACAACTTTTCCAATTCCCAACCGTTTAGACAAAGACACGTAAAATTAGTGTTTAAAACATCGAAAACCCTTTTCAAAATAACTATGCAATGAAAATTTTTCTACTAACATTCGGGTTACTTTTTGCCATTCTTCCCAACATTTGGGGACAGGTAAAATATGAAAAAGAGTACCGTTTGAAACAAGAAAATATACCTGAAAAAGCAAAGAATTTTATAGAAAAATTCGGCTTTTCCAATAAAATAAAATGGTACATGGAGGAAGGCCTAAAAAGTACCTCGATTGAAGCTAAGACTAAAGAAAATAGCACAAGATACAGCGTAGAGTTTTCGAATGATGGAACGATTGAAGATATTGAAGTGGTAACCAATTGGAACGAGATGGGAGCAGTTTTACAGGAAAAAATTTGCACCCAATTTTCGGGTAATTATACCCAATTTAGAATTGATAAAATACAAATTCAATACACGGGGGCAGCTGACCAACTGGTTAAATTGCTAAAAACGCCAGATGCAGTGCTTCCTCAATTGAAAATTCATTACGAAATTGTGGTGATGACCAAAACGGAAGACCAATATCAGCCGATGGAATTTTTATTCGATTCGGCTGGCGAAATCGTTCATCAATCCAAAATTATCCAACGAAATCTCAACAACCTTGAATACTAACCGACCCATTTTTTGCGGCTTCATTCTGCTGCTATTGAGCTACAACAGCTTTGCGCAAAACCGCTACCAAATTGGCTTGTTGCCCTCCATCAATTTGAATAAAAAATTGGAAAACAATTGGAAACTCAACTTCAAAACGGAGTCGCGACAAGAGCTAAAACGTGGCATTTTCAAGGACAATAGTGTCGCGGATTACAACTATTTATTGACCGATTTTACCTTGGTTGCTTCCCGAAAAATACTCTTTAACAGTTCGATTGCAGGTGGTTATTTACTCCGAGTGGAAGATGGAACGACCGCACATCGATTGATTCAACAATTTGTCGTCACCCGCAAATATCGGGCTACTCGATTGGCATTCCGCTTATCCACTGACCAGACTTTTGCAGCCGCAGAATCCCCTGAATTCAGAGGGCGGTTTCGAATATCCGTTGAGGTGCCGCTCAATGGATTGTCAATTGATGCCCGAGAGTTTTATTTCAAATTCAACAACGAATACCTAAACGCTTTTCAAGGTCAAGCGTACGATTTGGAGGTTCGGTTGGTGCCTGTTTTAGGTTATGAAATAAACGATACGTTTAAGTTAGAAACTGGCTTAGATTATCGGATTAACTCCTTTTTAGATACTCCTTCGAGACAGCGATTTTGGGGAGTGGTGAGTTTGTATGTTGGGTGGTAAGGGATTTTAAATAACGCTACAGGTTTTGATGTTAAAAATTAATTGAGTAATCCATCAATCCCACTGCACCAGCAACATTTCCCGATTGGTCCAATTTTCAAAAAAGGTGTGCAATACCGACCCATTTTTATTGACAAATTCATTTTTAAAAATAAGATAATAGCTACCTCGTTTGGCTTTAGGCTGATATTCCATGACCGTTCCACTTTGCAAATATAGATAATATGGAATTTTATAACTTAGTTGCGGAGGCAATTCAATCTGCCGCCATTGTAATAAAATAGAGCCGAACTCAGGATTTGCCTCTTGAATAAAAAGTTCACCAGTTAGGTGAATTGGTGCACCGTTCGTTTTTTCCAATAAAGTACTTGCCAAAACGCGATGATGAAAAGACTTTGCTTGAATGGGTTGAATCGCAAAATTATAGACTAATCTGGCAATTCCTAACAATAGTATCAACAATAAAGCTGTCCTAAACTTAAAAATGGTCTTCCGTTTCCAAAAATTAGGCACGACGGATTTATTTTGTATTAAATAGCAAAAAATACCCGCTGTCAATATGCTTATGAAAGGAAAAAATGGATACAAATATCGATTGTGTGTATTGGAAGAAATCCAGTAAATCCAAACATTAAAGATTAAAAAAATAACGCAAAATCGCAACAAAGGAACCTTCGCTACAGGATGAATCATCTTTTTCTTAAAGAAGAAAAAAAGTAGTAAACTCCAAGGAAGCGTTATTTTTAAAAGGTCAAACGGGAAAGTGAAAATCTGACTTAAGATTCGGCTTGGGCGGTCTTCCAAAGCAGATTTTTGTAGGGCATCATCCAATAAGTTTATCAAAAAAACATCTAACGGCGCAGATTGCTGATAAATGTAAAAATAACTGCCAATTAGAAAAGCAGCGAGAAATCCACCAATCCATTGAGGCAAACACCACCACCACTTCCAACGACGCTCCATGATGGCGATTCCTAAAATAGTTAACCCAAAAAAGACCAATGATGGTAAGCCTTTTGTCAGCAAACCAATCGCTAGCATTATCCAGGCAACAAGGAAATGCCACTGCTTTTTGTGGTAAAAACCATAGTAGATACTGATGCTTTGAATGAATAAGATTAGGGTAAGAAAGGGGTCGATTTCAGCAGATAAAACGCTACCGAAAAACAGTAAATCTGCACAAGTCAAAAAGAATAAGCCTCCCAAAATAGCTGCTTCTCGACTGACCTCCTTTGCTAAACAGCCAAAGATTAAATACCCTGTCAGTAGAATTGATAAAATACCTGGCAAACGCAATACCCATTCTTTTGCACTGCCAAATAACCAAATACTGGCAGCTAAAATCCAATTCCAAAGCGGTGGTTTGTTGTAATAATTCCAGCCGTGCATGGTAGGCACTATCCACTCGCCACGCGCATACATCTCTATGGCAATCATGCCACGTCGCGATTCTTCGCCCCGCAATTCCATGATATTCAACTGGGTTAAAAATGCGAACAGTATCACCAGAAATGTCAAAGGTAAGAGGTGCTTTTCAATATGTAATTTTCGAGGTAACAAATTGCAGAGATTAGTGAACTGCAAATATGCCAATTTTAAGCATAAAGTCCATTTTTAACCCCTAAAATAAATCACGGAATACATCACAAACGTACAATTTTGGATTTAAAATACTTCGACTACCCGCACAATCGCCCTACAACTCCTGCCCCAAACGATACGCCTCGTCCAAAATCTCTTCTAATTCCAAATCTTCTCGATTGGTAAAAACGAGCGCGCCAATTTTATTCGTCGGATTGTAGCCCATAACGGTTGATACGCCCGCTTCTCCCCCCATCGTGTCCCCACAAATTATTCGCTTGGTCCACTTGAAATAAATGCAAACCCATATCATACGAAATATTGGGTATTTGTGGCGTAATCATCACTTCGACCGTTCCTGGAGATAGCAATTGATGGTTGTTAGCCATCCCATTTTGAGCAAATGCGCTTAAAAAAGTAAACATATCTCGCGCCGTTGACCGCAGACCACCATTCGGATAATCCGTGAGGGTGTAATGTTCAATCTCTTCAAATTGACCATTGAGATAGTCGTAAGGTTGTACGATTGTTCCCGAAATATCTTCCAACCGCCAGTTCGTATTGGTCATGCCGAGTGGATTAAAAATATTTTGCTGGCAATAGTCAACGAAATCCATTCCCGAAATTTGCTCCACCAACACGCCAATCAGGGCATTGCCAATATTAGAATATTCCTGCTCGCTCCCTGGGTTGAAATCGTAAAAATTTTCGGACGCATCATAAAACTCACCATTGAGCACTAAAAAATTTTTGATGAAAAAATCCAAAGCTATAGGGCTGTCTTCCCCGTTAAAATAGTTGTCATCTGAGACTGAATTGCCGTCATTAATCCCAGAAGTATGCGTCAACAACATTCGGAAAGTGATATTGGTCGCATAACCGGAAGGGTTGACCTCAAAATCCAGATAATCATTAATCGGGTCATCCAAGTCAAAATTACCAGTCTCTTGCAATTGCATCAAGGCCGTCGCGGTAACAACTTTGGAAACAGACGCTAATAAAAATGGTTGGTTATTTGCCAAATCAATCTGTTGCTCAATCTGCGCTTGCCCTAAATAGTTTTCGTACAAAATATTATCTTCTTTAAATATCAAAACGGACATCGCAGGAATATTTTGGTCATCCATTTCAGCCTGCAAAAAGGCTCCAAAACCTTCTGTTGACAGGTTCTTATTTTCCATCTCGAAATCCGACTCGTCTGGTCCGCAGCTACCGCATATTATCAGAAAGTAAGCGAAAAAAATAGCTAATTTAATTATTGATGGCATCATTTGATAACTGATTTAGAACGTTATGAATAATTGATTTATCCGTACGCAATAACAGAAAACTTCCCCTATTGGAAAGATGATAAGGGTAAAGAACAATAGACTTGTTACCCTTTAATAAATAACGGTTGGTTTCTGAAAGAGCGGTTTTATTCAGTTTGTGCTTTGAGCGCGTGATGTATACTAGTGCAACAACCCTTAAATAACGACCTACTTAATTTGAGAAGTGAGAAAACCCTAAGATTTTCGAGTTTCCTAAAACATAGTGCCCCTCGCCTTCGGCAAGGCGGGTGAGGTTATTGAGGGGTGAAAACGGTTTTTACAAAACCATTTTCACCCCTCAAACTCCCTTTGTTTTAGATAGGTAGTTATTTTTGGGCTACACCACTAGTACCGCGATATCAGAAGCATTTTCAAAGGGTAAAAGGAGGAAAACATTCGATATAGAAAATTGCTAAAAGCGTTACTTTTCTTACCGTATAATGGGCGAAATGCCCTAACCTAAACACATTGAGCAAGCACAGCTTGTCAGGAGTTGGGCAATTTTTTATTTTAAATGCGCAAGTGTCACGTGAGCGGAAACGTCCCGTTTCTCACGAAAGAAGTCCCATCTTATAAGATAGGTCGATTCGTCTTGGTTTATGCTGCAACTTTGTGCCATCAAATCGTTAGTAAACACAATTTAAAATATTAAAAAATGAATGTTAATCAAATTATTAAAACGGTAGTTGCTCTATTTTTTGTCGTAGTCTGTAATAGTTTAATCGCGCAGATAGGCGGATGGAACCCTAAAAGAGTTCAAGATTCGAAAGAAGCTTTGATGGAGATGGTACGAGAAAAACCAAGACTCCAAACCTACTTAGACTCTAGTTATGCTTATGTCATATTTCCTAAAGTGACAAAAGGAGGCTTTGTTCTGGGCGGCGCATTTGGGAAGGGTGTTGTTTTTCAAAAGAACCAAGTTGTAGGGATTTCAAAATTAAAACAAGCCAGCTGGGGACTGCAAGGAGGAGCACAACAATATAGCGAAGTGATTTTTTTCGAAGATGCAGCAGCCTTTGAAAACTTCAAAAATAGAAAATTGAAGTTCGATGCTCAGGCTTCTGTAGTAGCTATAAAACTAGGCGCTTCCATCAATGCAGCATACTATAAAGGAGTTGCTGTTTTCACAAAAACCAAAGGTGGATTAATGTATGAAGCGTCTATCGGAGGGCAACATTTCAAGTACCAATCAACTTGTGATTACCACGAAATAAGTGCGGCACTAAGTCTTGAAGATTGGTTGTTTTAAGTAATTAAGTACCTGGACATAAATAATCGAACAATCAAAGGAGTAATATTTTTTTTAAAAATAGGAGAAGCGAGAAAATTGTAAGATTTTCTCGCTTCTTAAAAGATAGTGCGCGTTGCCTGCGGCAACGCGGGTGGGTCTTGAGGGATAGAAACAGTTTTTGCAAAACTGTTTTTATCCCTCAAACTCCCTTTGTTCAAAACTACAACAAACTGCTGTTACACGGTAATAATGCGCAGTCGTTTTTATTTCTCATAAGCCCCCGAAGAATACGTCAATTCATAACTATGCGTATAGATTTCAAAAACGATTCCGAACGGGTCTTCTACATAACACATTTTGAACGGTTTGTCCTTAGGATAATATTCTCTAATTGGCATTCTTTGCTTGCCGCCATACGCCACAATTTTCGCTACGAGTTCTTCGATATTGGGGTCTTGTACGCAAAAATGAAAGAGTCCAGTATTGAAAGGATTAAATTCGGGCGCTTCTTTAATGCCGTTGGGGAAAGAAAATAATTCAATTCCAATACTATCAGAAGTTGCCAAATGCGCAATTTCAAACTCCTCCCAATCGTCGCCAAAAACGTCAATACACATCTGTCCGATGGCGGTTTCCTTTTCTTTTTTCACTTTGGAAGGCTCCATAATGACGTACCAACCCATTACTTCTGAATAGAATTTTACAGCTTCTTTGATATTTGGAACGGTGATTCCGATATGAGAAAATGACTTTGGATAATTTTCATTTGTTTTCATCTGCGTTGTTTTTTATTGGTGATAAAATAGAGCAGGTGGAATCGAAAGGTTTGCTTTCGTAAGCTACTTTTCCACATTAGACTTATTACCCTTTAAAAATGCTTGTATGAAATTTAGATTGTTTTGCTATTTTCAGACGAGTATTTATTAAAGGGTAACAAGTCTATTTGTTAATATATTGTTGCTCGCCACTTAGAGAAGGATGTCAAGAAGAAAATGTTCAATAGAGTGTTTTAAATCGCTTCGTTTTTTTTTTATTAATTGCGCTCGAAAAAAGCTGTGTTTTCTCAACGTTTAAGGTTCTTGGACAAATCCCGTGATATCCAATAAAGCTTGGAAGTTCGAGAAACCTCCAAGCTCAGAAAATACTAATGGTTGGAGCTTTCGAAGAAGCTCCAACCATTATTGAAAACAACAATCCACGGAACTAATCAAAGAACCACGTTTATTAGTGGAGGCGTCCTCGCCGTTTGGTTGACTAAAAGCAGCACTTTTTATGCTGTACCTCCAGATTTGCGTAAGCCATTCCATCCAAAAAAATAGCTATTGAGAAATTTTCTTAGTAGCTGGCTTTTCTGTAAAAGAAGAATATCGTAGCTTGCGAGATCTAATTACACAAATCTAGAAATTTGCGTCTTACATCAATAGATACTAACGAACAGCGTGCATTCTTTAAGTAAAAAGAAGATGTGGAGCGAGCAGTAGTATTGTCAATTGACAAAAAAAATAGGCTAAAATAAAATCAACAATGGAAAAAGATACTTTCAAATTAAGACCAACAGATGAATTTATTGAATTAATGAATTTGTTGCAACTAAAGGATTTGGCTCAAAGCGGCGGACATGCAAAAATGATAGTTTCAGAGGGTTTAGTCAATGTAAATGGCAAACAAGAACTCAGAAAAAGAAATAAATTAAGACCAGGAGATGTTGTTGAATTCGGAAAAGCAAACATTACGATAATCCAATAAGAGTGAGGTCAATTGGGAATGTGGTTTGATTCGCTACGTATGAATGAAGGAATAAGGTTTTAAATAGCCTCGTTTTTAAAAAAAATCGCTCGTGAGAAGCGGTGCTTCCTTAACGTTTATTAGTGGAGGCGTCCTCGCCGTTTGGGAGGTGAAAGCAGCACATTTTATGCAGTACATCCGGTGAGACGCCCTAACCATAGCACGTTGAAGAAGCACCGCTTCTCACTAGCGCAGCCATTTTTTATTGATGATTGGTTGTTATTACTAATTGTAACAATTTTTGCTATGCACGTAGTTCTCCATAAACCCGACGTATATTTCAGTGTCTCCTGACGCGACTGTGTGTGCCGAAAATATACATAATCGTTGCCTTTGTTAATGATACTCACTGCTGCTAAATGAAATGTCCTGTGCTTCAATACCGCGTCAGAGACGCTAAGTTAACAGTCAAATTTCTGGAGAAATTCGACATCTGCACGTGAGGGAACATCGGAAAATAGACAGTCGACATCAGGTGTAGAACCAGCATCAGTAAGGTTACTTAGATTAGCACTTTGGACGGATTTTATATCAATCAAACAAGAATGGTTGTTGATAATCAATTACTTAAAAATATAAATAGTAAAAATGATTTAATAAGTTGGACCATAATGCGCCGTAATTTTTTAGAAGGGAAAAGGACAAGGACAAGCATAATGGCCCAAGTTATTGAATCGTTTTTATATATGCTTAATGCGTCGTTTTTTCAACTTGAATTTTTTCAATTTTGAGGATTAAAGCCCAAAAAACAGCAAAAATTTAAACTGCTAATTTTCAACTACTTATAAATCAGTCATTTACGATTTTATAGGATTTGAATTCCATCCAAAGTCCAATAGTATTATCAGTTGCATCTAACCAAGTAAGATATGTAATTTTTTCATCATCTTTTAGGTCAGAGAAAGTTCCCTTTACTTCAATACTTTCCGCACCCATTTCTCTTACAGATTTATCAATTGGTCTATGAAAGTGGGATTCTGAAATTCCAATTCTTCCAAACTCATCCTCACTTAGTAACGGTGAAAGAATCAATAATTGCAATTTTACCACAACCATTTTCTCAGATTAGTATGGAAATAGACAGTCGACATGGGGCTTGTATGCCGCGTCACAGACGCTGTTTTACAAAAGCCGAAAATTTTTAAATTTTCGACATCGCACACATCTCCGACATCAGGCGAACTCTTTTATTTGAAAAAACAGTCCAAAGAGTAGCATCGTCAGAAAAGGCAATACCGCATGTACAATGACCGTAATTTCGGAAGCTTCTGGAAAAAAATAATAGATAGCATGAGTTACAAACCTACCAAATACCATCCAAATAAAGCAAAATAAGAAGAAGGATTTTAGTTCTTTTTCATTTGAAATGTTGATTGATGAAAATGCTAAAATAGTGCGTGGTATTTTCAGCATCAAAAACTAAACCGATTGTTGGAGGGGAAATTTTATTTGAAAATTGAATACTACATGCGATGCCGTATGTCTTCACTTTTCCAATACCTAAATAATTCGTTATTTTGCGAAACTTGTTAGTCAACTGAAAAATTTTACAACCCAACTTGACTTTTCACCTATAGCCTTTGATTCATTAATTATTTCATTAAGTAAAAACGATTCAATAACTTGGGCCATTATGCTTGTCCTTTTCCCTTCTAAAAAACACAAAAAATAGTTCCGTAACGAAGGCTATGCAACGATTTTTTGAATTCTTTAGAAGAAAAAATTACGGCGCATTATGGTCCAACTTATTAAATCGTTTTTACTAAGCGTATTAGTAGTATTAAATAAACTATTCTCGCCAGCTTCATACGTAGTTATGTCTTCAACACTATGCCCATTGTATAGTGCCTGGGCTGCTTCAATTATCGTAGGAGTAGGTTTGTATTTTCCTAACTCCCAATCATCAATCGAGCTATTGAGTAATTCATTCTCAGTTATTAATTTGGTTATTTCTAGCTTAAGTGTTGAAGAATTACACAATATCGGTTCATATATATTTTTTTAATGCTTATATTATTTTTAATGCTTATATTATTTTTCTTTGCTGGGGCATCAGTTGCTACCAAAATTGGAACAAGATACCTATCATGGCTCGTTTCATGAAAATTTAATAAATCAAGAGAATAGTCTACAGCTTGAAGAATACTCTTTGAATCATAGGTATCAGAACCTACCTTAAATTCAATAACAAGAATATGATTTCCTAAAACAATAATATTATCAGCTCTTTTCCCCATTCGAGGAATTGAAAATTCAAAAAGAATCTTTTCATCTTTCAAATCATCAAGATTTCTTTTCAAAATTTTAATTTGCTTTTCCCAAGCAAGCCTTTGTTTAATATCTAACTTTTCCAGAGCATGTGCTCCACTTAACTTTCCTAAAATACTTGATTCATCTTCACTTAGGAACTTAGAGATTTTATCAGAGTAATAACTTCTATTCATAATGTAAACAAACAATTTAATTTCAACTAATATAAAGTAATCCTAATGTTTTAGACACAAAAAAAGGGACACAACCTCTCAGCTGTATCCCTTTTCCTAATCAATGAGGAATACGCTTACCGCACCACCTCCACATACCCACTATACTTCCTCCCCTCCCCATCATCAATCACATAAAAGTAAGTCCCCTGCGGCACCAACTCTCCTTTGAATTCACCACCCCAAGGGTCATTGTTATCATAGCCACCTTTACGGTACACTTCACTACCCCAGCGGTTGAAAATCAGGACTTGGTTCTCCGAATATTTGTCGATACCTTCGATGACAAAGTTATCATTCACACCATCGCCATTCGGAGAGAAACCACTGTAAACGACCAAGTCATCACACAAGATTTGAACTTCTACCATAGCCGTCGAAGTACCCATTCCGTTGGTTACATAGTAAGTAAACTGATCGGTTTCGCCGCAGACATCCGTCTCTGGAACATATACAAATCGCTGTCCGAATAAGCCAACTTCCCCGTAGGTCGCTGGTGTTTCGATACCGAAATCAAGCATTTCGCCATTCATTTCGTCATTGTCCATCGGGTAGAGGTGCACCAATTGATTCATCACCGTTTGGACGGCATCATTTAAGCAACTTGGTACTTCTGAGTCGCGGTCTTTGCCATGGCTACCGCTTTCGTTATCACGGTTATTGTTACCGTTTGGCTGCGTTTTCGTTGCCGTTACGGAAACTGTTTCGAGGATCTGAGGGTCGGTGCAATCGTCCTCTAAAGTAACTTCTACGGCGATTTCACAATCCGTATTCGCTACCGATACCGTGTACAAACCGTCTGCCAAATCACTTCGACTTTCGCCCGTTCCGCCATCATTCCAGTTGTAAGTAAAGCTACCATTGGTGTTCACCGAAACGTCCACTTGACCATTTGCGGCTGCACAATCTGGCTCAATCACCACCTGCGCATCCACCGTAAAGGTACCGTCTTGCTGAATCTGTAACTGTATTATTGTAGGACAATCAGGATTCGCCGAGTCGCTCATTTCGATGGTGTAAACATCTGCTACCAAATCATCGCGAGTTTGTGCGACTATATCGTCGTGCAACCACAAGTAATTCAGATTTGCTGGATACAAGGTCGCGCCACCCAATGGATTGTCGCAAGTCGCTGGCACCAAGGTGATGTTTGTCAAGGACGGGCCATCCAAAGCTTCAATTTCAAAGACAATTTTGGTATAACAATTGGCATCATCTGGTTGCAACACAAAGACTGTGTATGCGCCTGCCGTCAAGCCAGTACGTCCTTCGCCTGCGCTCGTTGGTGTACCTAAATCTGGAATCCAAGTGTAAACATAATCCGCAGGGTTGCCGTCGATAATCAAGGTTCCGCTACCGTCTGCATCGCTACAGTTGGCATCCGTTACATCGACCGTCGTGATAATTGGAGCGATACAAGTATCGACTGGATTTTCGCAATTGTCTTTGATTAAGATATTGCTCAAATCAGCTACACAGTTGTACACTGCATCCGTAATTTTCACTTCAAATGCACCTTCGTCCAAGTTGAAACGGTCTTTCGGATTGTCCGTGCCCACTAGGTCCGTCCAATTGTAAATATACGTTTCGCTACCGCCACCAATGGTCAACATAATGCTTCCACCGTCGTTGTCACATTCTTTATCCGTCACACCCAAACCAACCGTTAATGGGTTGTCTACTGGAATATTGATTGCTAATGTGCTTACACAACCAGTACTTGGGTCAGTCACCATAACGGTATAATCCCCTTTCGACAAATCATCCCGTACCGCGCTCGTACCGCCGTCACTCCATACAAAATTAAAGCTCGCTGGCGACAAGATTGCTGAACCATTTGGTGCATCACAATCCGCCGCACCGATACTCATAATACTGGTACTCGGTCCGTTTTCATCTTCAATCGTGATGTCCATTACCGTGAAGCAAGTCACATCGGTTGCATTCCCTACGGTTACGCTGTACATCCCTGCCGCCAAACTGGTTACTGCATTCACCGTCAAAGCGTTGTTTGACCAAGCGAAGGTGTAATCATTCAAGTTGCCATCGACCGAAATCAAAGCTGTTCCGTCGCCTTCACCACAAATCGAATTAGTAATGGCTACCCCAGTAATAACTGGCGCAGTACAATTCGGGTCACAAATATCTTCAACCATAAGACCGTTCAATACCATTGTACAACCTTCTGATTCTGTTACCGTCACGCTATACGTTCCAGCGGCTAAGTCAAAACGGTTTTGCGGATTCGCTATACCTGCGAGATCTCCCCACTCAAAGTTGTAAGATGCTACTCCACCGCTGACAGTCAACATAATTGACCCCGCTTCGTCGCACATTACGTTGCTTACCTGAGCCGATGTCGTTGGTGTTTCACAATCTGGATTACAAGTATCAACAATCGTAATGTCTCCAGAAGTTACGGAACAGCCTGCATCGTTCGTTACAGTTACATTATAAATTCCTTCTGCTAAGCCTGTTCTGTTTTGTAGATTGTTACCACCCATTAAGTCAGACCAGTTAAACATCAAGTCTGTACCTGCGGTTACATTTATGGCAATATTTCCACCTTCCTCGCAAGTCGCATTGGTCATATTTACCTCAATTTCTGGATAATCCAAAATTTCAACATTCGCAGAAAGTAAAGCTGCACAGCCACTGTCACCCGTTACTGTTACATTATAAATACCGTTGTGGATGCCATCTTGTGCATTTGAAATAGCAATCGTTTGCGTATTCGCGGTGAAGTTATTTGGTCCAGCCCAAGACCAACTTGAGCCGCCGTTCACTTCAATTTCTAATGTTTCTACTTCACAAATCGGACTGTTTGAAATAATCGTTGCCAAAAAGATATCACCTTCAATTACAATTTCTTGTGTACCAACCGCAGTGTTTCCACAATTATCCGTTGCAATCCAAGTCCGTAGAATCAAGCCACCACAATCCTCGTCGGTTGTTGTCAATACTTCATTGAATTGTAAATCAATATCGGTGTCGCAATTGTCATTGAAATTCACATTTCCAGGGTCAGGTAAAACATTCCCTACTGAAATGGTCAAGTCAAATGGAATGCCCGAAATCTGTGGTGACGTGCTATCCGTAATGGTAATGATTTGCGTTTTAGCCGCAACATTGCCACAATCATCTTCCGCAGTCCAAGTCCGAGTGTAGATAGTTTCACAATCCGTCATATCCACCGTTTCCGTGTAAACTGCTTCTACATCATCATTGCAGTTGTCTTGTACCAATGGTGTTGGAACTGGCGGCATATCCGAGCCACATTCAATGCTTACATCAAAAGGAATGCTTAAAATGGTCGGTGCTTCTGTATCTTCAATAGTCAAGGTCACTGTTGCTATTGCTAGATTTCCACATGCGTCAGTGATGGTGAAGGTTACTTCCACTTCGCCACACATTGGAATTGTTCCGTCATAATCATTCGACCAAATTACATCGCCACAAGCGTCATATGCTTGTCCACCACCACCATTGGTCAGCAACCATGCTTGAATCGTACCTTGATTATTAACACCGCAAGAACTTTCCAAATCGAATGGTCCATTAATAAATTCTGGTGCATCATTATCAATCGCAGTCACTGTTTGTGTTGCGGTCGAAACATTGCCACAGTTATCCGTTGCGGTCCACGTTCGAGTAATAATGGTTTCGCAAAGCGTTTGTTCCGTATTTTCATCCAGAACAATCGTCACATTCGCATCGCAATTATCCGTCACCAACGGCATTCCTGCTGTTGGTAATATTTGCAATCCTTGACAGTTCGTATCAACATCAACTGGTACTTGCGTGATAACTGGCGCTTGTGTATCTGTCACCGTAATTTCTTGAACGCCCGTCGAGGTGTTGCCACAATCGTCTTTCGCCGTCCAAGCCCGAAGGATGGTATAGTTATTTTCGCAATCGCCTGCAATTTCGTTTTCCGAAAGCGTAATGGTTGCGTCGTTATCACAATTGTCTGTCGCCGTTGGTGCATCCGTTGGCAATGCTTCGTCGCATTCAGTACTCATGTCCGCAGGGATATTTGTTAAAACAGGGTCGGTCGTGTCAATTACGTTGAATGTCGCTGTTGTACTTGATTCGTTGCCACAAATATCCGTTACCACAAATTCAACTTCTCGCTCGAACGTTGGACCACAATCATCCGTTTCATCTAATAATTCATTCGTCCAAGTAATCGGCGAACAATTATCTTCTGCAACTGCATTTCCGTTCGTAGCTAACCATGCTTGATAAGCTGCTTCGTTGTTATCGCTACATTCAATGGTTTTGTCTTGTGCATCAACTTCAATGTCTGGCGCATTTTCATCCATTACCGTAATGACTTGCGTCAAGGTTGTTTGATTATCACAAATATCCGTTGCCGTCCAAGTTCGCGTAATTTCGTAGCTATACGCTGAACAAGCATCGCCTTCGCCTTGTGTACTCATCTCTATGAAAGTCAAAACAACACCGTCTGGGTCGCTTTCATCATCCACAATAATTCCCGTATACAACTCTGGTGCAGCCGGAACAGTCTCGCTACAATCAATCGTCAAATCTGTCGGAATACCTGTAATTGTTGGTGGAATAATATCACAAACGGCAATTGTTTCAACATCATGGTCGTCCTCATCGTTTGGATTAGGGTCGATTTCATTGTCCACAACTGGGTCCTCATTCATCGTATCGGGTGTACTGTCAATATCATTAGCTGGTAAGCCGTTTTCATCAGAAGCAGCAGTGATTTCTGCATTGTTTTCGTAAGTCCCCGCCGTGATGGTCGGTAAAACATGCAGCAAAATTTCAACACTTGTCGAAGCATCTGCTGGAAGTGGACCAGCGATAGTTTGGGTTGCAGTTGTACCGTTATTTGTCCAACCGTTGTTATCGTTTACACTTAATTCAAAACCTGTTGGAATGTAATCAATAACGTCGAAATTTGTTGCGGTTACTGTTCCTTGATTAATAATTTCAATGGCAAATAATACGTCCGTGTCCGCTGAAATAGTTGCCGTAAAATCTGTTGATTTACGCAATGCTAAATCAAATATTTCTGCCTCAATTACTTCATCATCATGGTCGTCCTCTTCTTCTGGGTCGTCATTTTCATTATCTGGTGTAGAATCAATATCATCCGCGGGATCACCACTTTCATCCGCCGCACCAGAGATTTCAGCGAAGTTAGTCGTACTGCCTACGAACCCTTCGTTTACTCGAAAAGTAATCGTAATAGTTTGACTTTGACCAACACCCAATGTCAACAATTGATTGTGAACCGCTAAGTCACCGTTTTGCGTCCACGCTCCATCTTCCAATGTCAATCCACTTGGAATATAATCTACAATTTCTACACCCGTCGCATTGACATTTCCTTGGTTAAAAACTTCTATATTAAAAGTCACAATTTGACCACTTAAAATAGGCATTTCAGAATCGGCTGCACTGAATGTTTTGCGCAAAGCGAGGTCAAATATTTTAACTTCAATTTGGGCAGGGTCAACATCATCTTCATCTTCGCCTTGCTTACCATTACCGTCGATAAAATCGTCATTTGAGGTACCTACTTCTCCACCTGGGTCGTTACCAACTATGGCATCTGGAGTCGAATCAAAGTCTTCGATTGGGGTACCAAATTCATCTAACGCATCTTGAATCTCCGTGCGATTAACCAAAACCCCAGTCACTCCGGTATCCACTCGGAAAGTAATTGACAGAAACGAAATCATCCCTGGTCCTAAAACAAATGGCGAATTTAAGCTAGCCATGTTGCCTGTTTGTGTCCAATTTGGGTCTTCTAAAGTCAAACCAACAGGAACGTAGTCAACCAAACGAAT
>JBLHWU010000016.1:0-41292 GCA_047629355.1 Saprospiraceae bacterium
TGAAAGAATAAGTTCCCCATTTAGACAGTGGATAATTTTTCTCAGTTTTTACTTGAAAGAAGGATAATTGTTGATACTTTGACTGATTTCAAGTGAAAAATGAGGGAAATTTGCCCTGTCTAAATGGTGGAGTTATTTTTTTACCGTTACTAAGGAGGTTCCTTGAAGTAACCTCCTTAATTGAACATCAGTAAAATAGTTAAAAAACACGAGCGGCACGAACGTGATGGGAGTTGGTCTTAAAGTCGCTAATCTTATTGCCACTGCTAAAAAACTGGACCCACGTACTCTGCTCGCTAAACTCCGTAGAACTTGAGTAGAAAGAAGCCGCAAATCCACCAAGATTCCCTTCGTAATCTGCCCCAGAACTGTAGCCATCTCCATCAGAATCAGCAAGATTTATCCACATTAAATTCAATTCGTCTTGTGCTGGTAAAAACCAATCTGTGTAACCATTTAATTCAAGTTGGGCACAAAGCTTTGCTGCAATTCCATCTGTATTACAGCCCATTAGAATATCCATAGTATTTTGCGCTCCAGTTCCTAAAACTTTACCATCTGCTCCGTTGATTTCGTCCCCAAGACATCCCCATGTTGCACCTGTACTCTGATCTGTTGCTGCTGCTACCATTCCCGAACTATCACTTGCATTAAAATAAAAAATTAATCCTCCTTCATACATTTTTCCGTAAAGGCTGTTTAGGGGGAAATTATCACTTATTAACTCCAGCGGTGTTTTGCCTCCGTCCAATAAGGCTTGTACTTCTGTATCGTCGAAGATTTCGCAGTTGATACCTGTATAGCCGTCGGGGCAATCGCACATCAGGTCTTCACATTCATCTTTACAGGATTGCGTACTTAGAACTGTACAAAATACAGCTAATAATACTATTATTGATTTTAACATTTTCATTTTTAGTGTTTTTAAATTATGCCAACTCTGGCGATAAGTTTTCGAAAAATGGTTATTAAGTAACGCGTACCCTTGTGGTCGCCCAATGTGTAGTAAAAAACGAGATATTGGGCGACCACGAGGGTACGCCCCTACATCTTCACCACTTTCTTTATTTCAAATCCATTTTCAAAATAAATTTTCAAATAATACACACCATTCGATAATTCGCCAATATTCAATTGATTAAATTCATTTTCAAAAGAAAGCAATATCTGTGATTGGGCGTTGAGTACTTCAATTTTTTGAATTAAAAACGCTTTATCCTTATTTAAAAACAAGACATCTCGCACTGGATTTGGAAAAATTTTGACCTGATGTTCATTCGTAAATTTAAGGCTTTTTATAGTAGAATAAGTAATTTTTCCATCCAAGCCAACTTCTTTAATTCGATAATAATGCATCCCCAATGACACATTTTTATCGGTATATCGATAAATGCTAATTTCATTATCTGCACCCGATTTTAGCTTGTCTATTTTTTTGAAATTGACGCCATCCGTTGAGCGTTCTATTTCAAAATAATCACTCTGAAACGTTTGAGCTTCCCAAGTCAGACGGGCGTGTTCATCTTGTATTTTTTCTGCTTGAAAATCCATGAAGTCAACCGCCAAAACAGCCTCTGACCCCATAATCCGAATATAGGTATGCCAATAAATCATTTCATCACTATCCGGTTCATAATCACCAGGATTCCAAAATTGATTTGCGCCACCTTGAATTTTCACCCACACCATATCATTCTGCGTATCGTGCCAATAAACTTGTCCATTAGAAGCATCAACAACGGCTTGCCGATTGGCAACAGGCTGATAAATTTGCTTATATTGTCCCGCAGGTTGGTCCGGAAATCCAAATCCAAAATGACTGGCATAAGTTGTAAAATAAACTTGGTCTACTTGATTATTGCCCGTGTATTCGATACCAACGACCTGATGATCCGTCGTATTTATCATATTGGTAACAGAGATGGCCACGTCGGTAACTTCTCCCATTGTCGGAAATTCTAATTCATAATAACTATTTGGATGTGCCGCAAAGTGACGCATATTGAATAATAATTGCCCAGGAGTGCCTTCTCCAACGGACCATGTTCCAACAGGATTGAACGCATTGTCAAGACGGGTTACTTGAATTTCCATAAAAGAATTCCACGGTTGATTGGCTTCATTCACAATAAAACCGTCAAAACCATAAAACGGTCCTTCCACTAATACACCACCAGAAACAGCAGTATTTGGCATAACAGTCGTTGGCGTTTGTCCATAAGTAAAAAATAAGTCGTCATAGACTAAATAGTCACCAGGATTCCCTCCCCAATTCCCATTTGGGTCCCAAAGTGCGCCTGCCAATTTATATTGTGGTTCGATAGCCGTTAATTTAATGCCCGGATGAGAATTGATAATCAAATTATTGCTATTTCGAACTTGTCCTTTTTCTACTCCTCGAATGTAATAATCAACGGTTGAAAAAACGCCCGATGCCTCACCTGCTACCTCTGGAAAATTAAGGACAACATTATTAGTCATATCAAACGTACTGTGATAAGTGGCAAATGCCGACGGTGGCAAACTGTATGGCAAATCATCGCGGTCTGTACCATTCATCAAATGATTGAGACTATTGCCGACCACCAAACAACGGTCAATTAGACCATAATCTCCTGAGCCTGCAAAAAAACTGAAACAATTGTCTGCATTCACAATTTCTAAATTATTAGCCCAATGACTTCTATCCCAAAGCCCATTTCCTCCATTTTTCCAAATCTTCAGACCGCTGATGGTAAATCTTTCCTGATTAGGATAAGGCCATACAGGGTCTTGCCCATCCGAAGTAGAAACATAACGCTGTGGCAAAATATCACCACTTTCATCCTGTTCTGCCCAATCTATCATAATGCCTTCCAAGCGATTGGAGTGTGCCGTATTATTTTCAAAAACGCCAAAGCGAAGTCGGTCAGGACGCATATAAATACCCGCACTCAACCCAAAGGTTTGTGATGGAAATGCCAACCAAAAACCGTTGGTATTACAATCCCCTGCCATATTATTGGTGACCGTATTATCCGGATTGCTAAGCCAGAATCCTGAAGAACCCCGATCTGCATTGGCACCTGTTTCATGGATTTTCAAACCATAACCATCATCGGGGTTGCGAACATGAAGGACTAAATTTCCATTGATTACATTGTGGCGTTCACTCGCGTCTTCTGTAAAAATACCATGTCCACGCACGTTGTAAACAACATTATCACTCACTTCAACTCCATTTGTACCATGAATAACAATGCCTCGATTCATGGATTCATTGATGGAAGAGTTTCGGATGTATTGTCCCGTCGCATCGGGCAATGTCGTACTTCCTTCATAACTAAGCATATGCCAATGAAAAGGATAACGACCTAAATTCCCACGCTGCCCTCCACGTCGAATTTCTACGCCATCCAAGTGTGCGGAACCTTGATTGGCTCCCCCCATGCCCATCCGCATAACCATAATGTGTACGCCAAAACCATCATTGTTCCACAATGCGTCATCCGAAGCTTGAATGATGATATTCCGGGTGAGATTGCCGACGGGTGCTCGTTCGTCGAGGGTAGTGGGTGTGAAACCAGAAGAAGAGGGTGGTGTGACCAAACCAGCCGACGATAAGCTCATTCCTGAATTGGTAGCATATTGAAGTTGTCCCCAACGATGTGCGTTTAGACCTGTATTTAAGCTCAAGCTCACCCCTGCAACGCTGATTAGGTCAATTTTTTGAGTAATCGATGCCCCGTTCGCTGCCTGATAAAAATCAGTTGGACCAACAATGATTTCATCGCCAACACTCCACGAAACGGTTTCCATTAAAGTAAGTGCGGTGCTACCTGAGGAAGCATTCGTATTAATTTTTGTCCACGGCACAGTAGGCGAATCACCATGCAAGTCGAGAGTTCCTCCCATAACCAGAATACCTCGCGTTCCCATGTTCATAATAGATTGGTTCAGATTTAAGGCATTCAACGTAAGGACAGCTTGGTAGAGATAAGGACTTCCAACAGTGCCAATTTCTAATTCTCCCGTGAGCATGATATAATCGGCTGTGAGATTGAGATTTTGGTTATCAAATTCGAGTTTGCCGTTAATGATCAAACCACCAAGGTCAGGTGTATTTTCATCCAATAAAATATGAATACCGTTGGGAATAGTTACCTCCTGTCCAACGGTGGGTTTGGTGCTGCCAAAGGATGTCCATGTCGCAGCGTCAGACCATAGGAGTTGCGCAGAAGCAACTTGAAAAAAGCTACAAATTAGTAGTAGGAAAAGAGTGGCTATTAATTTTTCTGATTTAGAATGCTTCCTAATTTGAGTCATAATGTCGAATGATTTGCCGCTATTTAAAAGAAATCAGACCGCTTTGCTGTCAGAAATCTCTGAGTTCAAGCACTAAATTTTCTGATACATTTTTTAAGAAATGAGCATTAAATAAATCGTTATTCTTGACCGAGAGATTTTTTCTCAGTTTGGGCTTTGAAAACCGCATAAATGTTGATATTTTTAGGTTTTTAACCTGAAGACTGAGGATAAAATATACTGTCAAGAGTGATGATTTATTTATTTCTCATTCCTAATATTTTTACACAATGCAAAGGTCAACTAAAAGATGGCTACAAACATTGGGGTAAACTTGGATTTTGAAAAATCAGGGTTTTCCCTAACTTTGCTAAAATAAAAACGTGTTTGTGTGTTCAAATCTTAATACTGCTAACACACAAACACATTAATACTTCAACACAACTCAACATGCTACGACTACTCATTGCGGATGACCACAGTATGTTTGCCGATGGAATTGAATCTATTTTGGCAACAGAATCGGATATTGAAGTCGTTGGTAAGTGTCCTGATGGAAATTCGGTTTTTAATTTTTTAAAAGAAAAAACAGTAGACTTAATTTTGCTGGATGTCAATTTGCCAGACATGAGTGGTATTGAAGTGAGTAAAAAATTGAATCGAGAATATCCTGAAATTAAAATTTTAGCAGTTTCCATGTTTAATGAGGAGAGCTTTGTAACGGAAATTTTGCAGCATGGCGCATCCGGTTATATTTTAAAAAACACGGGAAAAACAGAATTGCTAAAAGCCATCCAAACCGTGAATAATGGGCAATCTTATTTTAGCAAAGAAGTCACTCAAACTATTATGGGCAGTTTGATGAAGAATAAAAATGAACCCAAAAAGAAAACTAAATTGAAGATTTCGCGACGAGAGAAAGAAGTGCTACAACTGATTATGCAAGAATTTACGACCCAAGAAATCGCTAATAAATTATTTGTTTCTATTAAAACTATAGAATCTCATCGAGGAAGTTTGTTATCGAAATTGAATGCTCGAAATACCGCAGGATTGGTGAGAATTGCAATGGAAGAGGAGATTTTGAAATAAATGAACTAAGTAGTCATTCAAGTTCATACTGTCGGATGCTAATTAAGAAGGTTACTTAAAGTAACCTCCTTAATTGAACACATTTTATCCGACACGATGAACTTGAATAACTACTTAATTTTTAGATAAAAAGTATCGTGTCACAAAATTTTTATAACAGTTGAGAAGCTCAAAAATTTTACAATTTTCGAGCTTCAAGAAATACTGTGCACATTGCCTACAGCAACGCGGGATAGGCATTTGAGGGACAAAAACGATTTTTGCAAAACCATTTTTGTCCCTCAAACGCCCTCTGTTGAAAACTCAAATGAGCTTTTGATACACGGTAGTCAATAAAAACATCACAACTACTCAAATTAAGAAAGGTCATTCAACACATTGTTGAATGACCTTTTACTATATCTCGTATTGACTAACGAAATCAAATGAATCAAGAATTTTTCATTCTTAATTCTTCATTTTTAATTGCATACTATTTAGCATCGTCGTTTGGACGAGCCGCATAATTCACCCGCAATTGTCCAGATTTACGCAAACGCGTTTTAACATCCTGTACAATTCCCATTGTAACAGGACCATCAACTTTCAAAGAAGAAGTGATACGCGTATGTTTTGCCTCTGGCAATTTCAACTTGTGACGCTCGATAAACAGAGGAATTTCTGTATCAATTCTGTTTTCCCGAATAATTTTATCGTTCAACTGAATCATCGGTTTTGTACCGTATACCTCCTTATATGCGTCGCCAGGCTTACCAATTAGAATGTGGTGAACCAAAGACTTTTCCTCCAGTTTAGTCAACTCAGATGCGCCAGGAACGACGACCTGTACCATACTTTCGGATTGGCGCAGTGTTGTTACAACCATAAAGAAGAACAACAACATGAAGATAATATCAGGCAATGACGCAGTAGATACCTCCGGGTCTGCTTTACTTCTTTTTTTACTAAACTTTGGCATAAAAATATTTTTAACTGCCGACGATTGACGGCACACGGTACACGGTGAGTCACAAGGATTCACGGATACCATTAGATAATTATAAAATACACGAGGCTTTTTTAAAGTATTTAACCACTGAATCTAAGCCATTCAACCGCATATTTTAACCTTCATCACCAAAAGACGTTGGCTCTGCTTCCGAAATTACAAACGGAATTTTAGATTTAATCGCCTTCTTATGAGCAAAAGGCATATCATCTGTATAGTCCGTTCCGTACAACTTATTCGCTTCATCGTCCCACAACTCATTATAAGCTGCTTGCAATTCATTGTAGGTCAACAGATACGTTTCGTAAGCTGTTCCCCTATCATTTTTAAGCGAAATAATAGCATTTTTTGGACTCTCAGCCAAGTCATCTCGACGTTCAGGATTCGCGATAAATTCTTTCGTTTTGTCCCGAAGGTCTTGGATATCAACTTGCTCACCACGAACCAATAATTGATTCTGAGCGTTTACCAATACGGAGAAAACGTTTCGTGTTTTCAACTTTGTAATCTCTGGCGGCTCATCAGACCATGGTGGCAACTTCACTAAAATTCCTTTATCTACCTCGATGGTTGTCGTTACAAGAAAGAAAATCAACAATAGAAATGCAATGTCTGCCATAGACCCCGCATTGATTTCTGATTTCAGTTTGTCCCGACTACTTTTCTTTCCAAACATAGTTGAATTATTTAAAGAAGTTACGAATTTCTGACCCCACTAATCCAATTGATGCCAACACCAATAAAGCGATGCTTGCAAAAACGGATGCTCCTACGTATTTACTAATTGTTGGTGTGATGCCAAAGCCTTTTTCATCCCATACAGGAAGAATTTCTTCGCCAGACATACCCCAACCAATACCGAAGATTACAGCAATTACTACCAAACCTGCGATACCTTTAATAGCACCTTTTGGATCAGTTACCACTTGGAAAATTCCAAATCCAAGCATTGCAATAGCTGCAATGACGAATAAGACGATGGATAAGATAATACCAGGTCCAACCATTCCAGCTCCTTCTGCCAATAACTTTGGCTTCTCATTTAAGTCGTCCGCATCAATTAAATTAAATGCTTCTAAGCCACCAAAGATGCTTGCAAAGTGGACTATGATTACTACGACGCCTACGCCCAAAGCAATCATTAAGCCATTTTTTGTGAGAAATTTATACATAATATATTAGATTTTTCTATTTCGAAATATTCAATAAAGAAGCATTCCGAAGATTTACTTTTTGGTTTCGTACAATTGACCTCTTGCCACACCAAAGACTGTGTTTAATAAGTAGAACTTATCGAAACCGTCGGAGGAATTTAGATTTAACCATTTCATTCAAAATTTATCTAAAAATGAATTACATGGAAAACAGTTCTGTATTTTAAAAATACGTTTTGACAAAAAACCAATTGCAAAATAGAAAAGTACAAATGATTGGTGAACAGCATTATAGAAATGCTTCTCACCTATTCATTTTTATACTTTAAAACAAAAAGCAATTATTTTCTAAATACGTTATTTTCAGACATGATGTCCAACAAAGCAATAGAAGATTCTTCCATTTTACCTGTGATACCATCAATTTTTGAAACGATATAATTATAAAATACTTGCAAAATAATTGCAGTAATCAAACCAAATACCGTTGTCAAAAGTGCAACTTTAATACCACCTGCTACAACATCAGGACGCATATCCTTAGCTGCCTCAATACGGTCAAAAGCTTCAATCATACCGATTACCGTACCCATAAATCCAAGCATCGGTGCGATAGCAATAAACAATGAAATCCAAACAAGCCCTTTTTCTAACAAGCCCATTTGTACACCACCATAAGAAACAATTGCTTTCTCAACAGCGTCTGCACCATTATCAGCTGCTTTTAAACCTTCGTGTAAAACAGATGCTGTAGGACCAGCAGTTGAACGGCATACTTCTTTAGCGCCTTCCAAATCACCAGCTTTCAAGCTGTCATCAATTCGAGACAATAATTTGTCCGTGTTAGCGGTTGCAATATTAAGGGTAATGATTCTTTCAATACAGAAAGCAAGTCCCAAAATCAAACATACCAATACAAAACTCATAAAAAACCATCCACCTTCGATGAATTTTTCTTTTAAGCCTTGCAACGCACCATCATCCTGAGCTAAAAGGTCAGTTTGTGCAAATACAGTAAACGCGATTACGAGTAGCGGAATGAATATCTTTCGCATAGTCAATAAGGTTTTACGATTGTTTTAAATGTTAACAAAAGAGTTTGAATTTTAGTATAAAGATATCGTTTGTTTAAACTAAAAATAACTCAAACTCCAAATTTAATTCGCGGAGAGAGAGGGATTCGAACCCTCGGTACGCTTTTGGCGCACACACGCTTTCCAAGCGTGCTCCTTAAGCCACTCGGACACCTCTCCAATTAGGTTGGTTTATCGAAATATTTGAACCGTTGGCATGGCTGCAAATTTTCTAATTTTTAACATAATAATTGGTAAAAAGAAGTACAATTTAAATTTCTTCAGTAGGAAAAGAGTGAAAAAATACCTTTTACTTTTAAATAACTTATTATAAAGCAATTGTATTTTTTTTTTCAAATCATTTTTTTATACAACAAAAAATTGACAATCTAAAGTGAGTAACACTGTTTTTAGTAATCAAATTTTCAATGAAAAAATAGTTTTAAACTTTCTGACTTAAATTGTATTTATTTAGTACTAGTTTTACCAGTGTCGTTAAGAACTTATTACAACTAACATCTTCCCTGTGGCAAATATAGTCATTAAGACCACTTTAACAAAAGTGATGGGCAAAAATTGCAAAAAGTTATAATAAAACAAAATTTTCAGCCCCTTAGTACCAACAAAATTTTAATTTTTCTACGCTACACGACCTAATTGGAGATTTTCTCCAACGAATTATTGGATTTTTTTGCTATTGTTTGCTAGTAAATAGGACATTTCTTACTCACTTTGCCTGTTAGATGCAGCAATTTTCCATTTTGGTGGATATTTTTATTTTTTTTCAAAAATTTTCTTGGCATTTGCAGAAGTTATCGCTGCAACCTCCATAAATGGAATATTTTTCACACCCGCTAACTTTTCTGCCACCAATCGAATATAAGAACTTTCATTTCGTTTTCCACGATAAGGTGTCGGTGCGAGGTAAGGTGCATCGGTTTCTAAAACGATGTGTTTTAAATCAATTTCCTGCATGGTTTTATCCAATCCTGATTTTTTAAAAGTCAAAACACCGCCAATGCCTAAATAGAAACCTAAATCAGTGATTCGGTTGGCTTCTTCGACTGTTCCACCAAAGCAATGAAATATACCGCGTAAATTATCGCTTTTTTCACTTTCCAATACTTCTAAAATTTCTTCCGTACTATCTCGCGCATGTATTATAATGGGTAAGTCTAATTTTTTAGCCCAGCCAATTTGCCGCTGAAAAGCGATAACTTGTTGCGGCAGCGTCGTTTTGTCCCAATGAAGGTCAATCCCAATTTCACCAACGGCACAAAATTCACGTTTAAACAACCACTCCTCTACTATCGCGAGTTCTTCTTCGTAGTTTTCCTTGACTGAACAAGGGTGCAAGCCCATCATCGGAAAGCAGGTGTCTGGATGCTTAGCTTCTAACGCCAACATTCCTTCAATGGAAGTACTATCTATATTAGGTAAATAAAATCGTTCTACACCGCTGGTTTTCGCTCGTTCCAACATGGATTCACGGTCTTCGTCAAATTGTTCGGCATATAAATGCGCATGGGTATCAATTAGCATATTCGTTATTCGTTGATTCGTTATTCGTTATTCGGCCGGCAAAAGTAGGATTTAAACAACAATATTGATTTTTTCCAACGAAAGTTTTTTAGAGTCTATATTTTTAAAGACTTTTACACTCCATTTAAGACTCTTTGTATTCCTAAGGAACGCAAAATAAATTTTCATTGCATTTCGACAATGGAAGTTTGAGAAAAAAAAGGAGTTTGCAAAAACCGCTTTTTTTCCTCAAAACCCTAACCGTGCTGCCGCAGGCAACGCGCGCTGTGTTCTTTGAGGCTCTTAAATCCGATGCAAGAAACAAAACCATTTTTCTCCCTCAAGCATCTCTTCCCATTAATAAAGAATGAAACAAGAGTTTTAATATAGAACTAAGTAATACGTGATTTCAGAGAATTTGTCAAAAAACTATAATTCATTTAATTCTCCTCAATATTTTAAAATACGAAACCGCCGTGAATCGTGCGCCGTCAACCGTTTAAAAACTATGCGAAAATTTGGCTTGATTGGCTATCCATTAGCTCATTCTTTTTCAAAAAAACACTTTACTGAAAAGTTTCAAAAAGAAAGCATTCCTGATTGTGAATATGAATTATTTCCATTAAAATCGATTGATAGATTACCTGACTTATTGAAACAACATCCAGATTTGGTGGGACTGAATGTAACGATTCCATACAAACAGTCCGTTTTTCCTTATTTAAATGCGATTGAAAGAAGTGCGCAAGAAGTTGGGGCGGTGAATGTGATAAAAATTCAGAATGGGCAACTGTTGGGATTTAATTCAGACACTTACGGCTTTGGGCAGTCCTTACTTCATTTTATAAATAAGGACAAAGCGCAAATTAGCAGGGCTTTAATTTTAGGAACAGGAGGTGCAGCAAAAGCAGTGGTTTATGTTTTGAAATCGTTAAAAATAGAGTCTAAACTGGTCTCAAGGACTTCTGGAAAAGGTGATTTGACTTATGAAAACATCACACCTGAAATTTTAAGAACACACCAATTAATCGTCAACACAACCCCTCTAGGAACGTCTCCAAATATAGATACTTGCCCTGATTTGCCTTATAAATCATTAAGGGTAGAACATTACCTTTTCGATTTGGTTTATAATCCAGAAAAAACCTTATTTTTGGCGAAAGGTAAAAAACAGGGTGCAAAAATTTGCAATGGATTGGAAATGCTTCGTTTGCAAGCCGAAAAATCATGGGACATTTGGAATCAATGAACAATGTGCAATTAGCAATGAACTAAACAACTAATTATGAAGAATTTGGGAAAACCAGTACAAGATTTCAAACAATTAGAACGCATCATTAACAATGTGACAGCAGGAACAGAATTTCAAAAATTGGACTTTTCCAATACAGAAATTGCCTTTGCGCAACATTCTGATAGGGAACTCAAAAATATGGCTTGGTTGTTCAAAATGATGAACAAAAACTGGCTGGTTAATATCGGTTCCAATTTGGGTTTGTTGGCAGTCAAGCTACACTTACCTTTTGCGAAAACTATCGTTGAAAAAACAATTTTTAAGCAATTTTGTGGTGGTACAACATTGTTGAAATCCCAGCCGACGATTACGCAATTGCATAAACAAAATGTACTGTCGATACTGGATTATGGAGCAGAAGCAAAGTCAACGGAGGAAGATTTTAACAAAACGATGAACGAGACGATTCGAGCGACTGACTTTGCAGCAGCAAATGATTGTGTACCTGTTGTCGTCTCAAAGATTTCAGGATTGGCACGTAATGGATTGCTCGAAAAAATGACGCGTCAAGAGGAATTGACAGCAGCAGAACGCAACGAATATACCAATGTATTAAAGCGAGTGGAGAATATTTGCCACGTTGCTTCCAATAAAGGCGTGGCTATTTTCTTCGATGCGGAAGAGTCTTGGGTACAAGTCGCGATTGACCATTTTGCAGATTTGATGATGGCGCGACACAATAAGAAAGAAGTGACCGTATACAATACTTTTCAAATGTATCGTCACGACCGCCTCCAATTTTTAATGGATTCTTTTGCCAAATCACAACGGGAAGGCTATATGCTGGGCGCAAAATTGGTGCGTGGTGCCTACATGGATAAGGAACGAGCGCGAGCAGAAGAGATGAGCTATCCCTCCCCTATCCAACCCAACAAGGCAGCGACGGATGATGCCTTCAATACAGCGGTGCGATTTTGTATTGAAAATTATGAGCAAATTGCCTCTTGCAATGCCTCACACAATAAAGAAAGTATTTTGCTCCAAGCTAACTTAATTGCTAAAAAGGGCTTGCCTCGAAATCACAGGCATCTGAATTTCTGTCAATTATTGGGCATGAGTGACCATTTGACGTTCAATTTGGCAGCGTCCGGCTATAATGCTTCGAAGTATTTGGTCTATGGACCAGTGAGTGATGTATTCCCGTATTTAGTGCGGCGGGCGCAGGAAAATTCGTCGGTGACAGGTGATATGAGTCGGGAGTTGGATTTAATTATGACGGAAGTGACGCGGCGAAAAATTTAGGGTTTGATTCGATTGACTTGATTATTTTGATTGACTCAATTACGCGCCAATCGAAATAATCGAGTCAATCCTTATATTTTATCATCGACTTCTTTCAATTCCGCTAAATCAAAAGACTTCCCGAACCATTTTTTGACTTTTTTCCGAGCTTTAATGCGTACTTCATCGTTTACATAACAAGCAATAGTTACCAGTCCAAAACTCAGCACACCCACATCATCAGTATATCCAATCAAGGGCGTCAAATCAGGTAGCGCATCAATCGGAGAAATAAAATATCCAAGCGTTCCTAATATGACATTTCGTGCCCACATCGGCGTTTCCTTCCGTTTGTAGGCATAATATAATAGCATTGCAGTATAGACTACTTTCATCCCCGCTTGCTGGGCATATTTTTTTATCTTATCGAAAAATTTATCTTCCGAATATTCTTTTCCGTATTTTTTTAAAGGATTCTTCATGCTTTTTATTTAAAGTGCTCCGCTTTAATTTCCTCAAAAATCTTAACGCGCTTGCTATTCAAACCATAAGACCCGCGCGTAAAAAAAGCGTAGCAAAAATAGACAACACCCATTCCAAAAATTATCAGCGTCGGCGTGGTGTATTGAAATTTCCACAAACAAAAAATGTAGGCAATCAACCAAGGTACACCGAAAGATGCATCTAGTTTCATGGCTTTTTTAGACTTTTCGATTTCTTCATTCAATAAATCAACGGTCAAATCCATTGCTTCAATGCGCTTTCGCTCTTTTGCTGGTATGAATTTGATGATTTCTTGAATGCTTTTTTTGTTGGAAGTTGTTTTTCGTTTTGACATAAATATTATAAAAATGGTAACTAGTCAAGTGATTTAAAGTACTAATCATCAGCTATTTATATTTTTGTTTTAAGCTACTGTTTTACCGAACTTGTTAGATTTTAGTTTTAAATATCATTTTTTAACATTTTTACACCTAAAAACAATAGATTCTAGCATTTTTTAACTAAAATTCATGTGAAAAGTACATAAATAGGTGCTAAAAATGAATTATTTGGTGCTGATTTTTCGACGAAAATCAGGATTTTTTTGATTGCTAAAACAAAGATAGCCCTTTTTTCAGGAATCTACTAAAACCCGAAGTACACAAATCTGTTTTCACTTTCCAATAGATTTTTGTAATTTTAGTTTTTAAAAGAACAATTTAAGATGGTTGGAATCACAAAGGGAGTTTGAGGGAGAAAATGGTTTTAAAACCATTTTCTCCCTCAAACTCCCTTTATCAAATCACTCATAGCCTTTTAGATTGAATTAATATGAAAAAAATAGGACTTATCGGCTTGTCACTTTTATTTATCGGACAAGCATTCTCACAAATTATTTACAGCAATCAAGCACCTAATTTGGGTATTGACCATACCTTTCCACTCGGCTTTTTGGGTGGCGGTGGTGTTAGCTTTTATGACTTCAATCAAGATGGATTGGATGATTTAACCTTAGCAACTGATCAGGGAGAATTTATTCATTTCTATGAAAATACTGGCGATGGGTTTGAAAAACTGTTTCCGCCTTTAGTTGGACACAATGATTTAGCCAAACAGATTATTTGGGTGGATTATGACAATGACGGAGATAAGGACTTGTGGGTCAATACCTGGAGTGGTCCCAACCGTTTTTATCAAAATAATGGAAACATGCTGATGCAAGAAATTACTTTTCTCGCAGGTTTTCCAATTAATGATTACCAGCATTATGGAGCTTGCTGGGGTGATTACAATCGCGACGGCTGGCTGGATGTCTATATTTCTTTGCGAACGGGACAAGGACAAACGACCAATGAAAACTTACTTTTTAAAAATAATGCAGATGGTACGTTTACCAATGTAACGGCAATTTCTAATGCGGGCGACCCTGAAAAAAAAGCGTTTTGTGCTGCCTTTTTTGATTATAATAACGATAAGTGGCCTGATCTCTACACCGCTAATGACAAAGCGGCGGGCAATACTTTATTAATGAATAATGGCGATGGAACATTTTCAAATGACTCCTTGGCAAACGCAAACTTGGTGATGGACGCGATGTCTGTGACCATCGGCGACTACGATAGTGATGGCTGGCAGGATATTTATTTATCTGATTTACCAAATGGAAATTCCTTACTCCACAATGAAGGGACGACTGCCGGACAAAGCACTTTCACTGATGTGGCTGTGGATGCAGGCGTTAGTTTATACGGCTTGAGTTGGGGGTCTAATTTTTTGGATGCAGACAATGATGGAGATTTGGATTTATACGTCAGTGGGTCGAAAGCAGGTTTTGATGAAAATTCCAGTACTTTTTTTAGAAATGAAGGAAATGGGACGTTTTTTCAACCAAATGCAGGCTTTATTGGCGATACCGTTAGCAGCTATAATAATGCAGTTGGAGATTATAACAACGATGGCTATCCTGATATTATGGTTATCAATACCACACCGCATAACGCACAGCTTTGGCAAAATGACGGTGGCGATGCCAATTGGTTGAAAATAAAATTACAAGGCGTTTTGAGTAATCGAGATGGCGTTGGGTCAAAGATTGAATGCTACACCAATGGACAATACCAAATGCGTTACACGCACGCAGGCTATGCATTTATGGGGCAAAATTCAGATACGGAAATTATTGGTTTAGGAGATTTCCCTACGGTTGATTCTTTGCACATTACTTGGACGACGGGGCATGTTGACTGTTTATACAATGTAAATAGCAATCAAAAATTAACGGTAATTGAAGGAAGTACCACCAATGGCGAGATTACAGTTGATGACGATATTGAAATTATTGGAAATACGCCGCCTACTCCACCCACGCTGCATTTTTCGGAATATTCGGATTCTGCGGGGATTAACCATGTATCAAAACATCAAGATTTTATGGGTGGCGGTGCAGCCTTTTTTGATTATGATAAAGATGGGGACGATGATTTGTATTTGACTTCGGGACGTGACCGAGACCAATTTTATGAAAATCAAGGAGATGGTACTTTTCAAGAAATTGGCACTGCTGCGGGTTTTCAAATGACTGAGGACATTTATACCATTGGTGTCATTGCGGGCGATATTGACAATGATGGATTTAAAGATTTATTCATCACGACGCGAGGCGATAGTCAAGGTGGCGATTTGATGCGTAATTTGCTTTTTCACAATAATGGAGATGGCACATTTGAAGAAATTTGGGAAGAGAATAGTTCTGATATTGCCTTTTCGATGGGAGCGAATTTTGTGGATGTGAATTTGGATGGCTTGCTCGACATTTATGTAGTCAATTATGTCGCCGTTGGTCAATTTTTGTATGATGACAATGGTGAGATAGCTGGTTTTGACCATGAGTGTTTTCAAAATACTTTTTATCAAAATATGGGGAATGGTAATTTCGCAAAAACAGATATCGGACTGGAAGATACAGGCTGTGCCTTAGCGGTAACTTCGACCGATTTTGACATGGATGGCGATATGGATATTTATATTGCCAATGATTTTGGGGAATGGATTCAGCCAAATAAGTTGTATCAAAATGAGGGAGCTTCATTTGAAGAAGTCGCCCCTGATTATGATGCCAACGTGCCAATGTATGGTATGGGTATCGCGGTAGGTGACATTGATGAGGATTTAGATTTTGATTATTATGTGTCCAATTTTGGTAGAAATTCTTTATTGGAGAATCAGCAGACTTCGTTTGAGGACATTGCCAATACCTCGGGAGTAGATGACACTTACATTATTGATTCCCTTTTGACTGTTGGTTGGGGAACGGCATTTTTGGATATTGACAATGATATGGATTTGGATTTGTATGTAGCGAATGGGTATGTGCCGAGTCCTCATTTCTTGCCGTCCCAATTGTATATGCAAGATAAGCTGTTTATCAATGATGGCGAAGCTAATTTTCTGGATGGTGGTTTGGATTATGGGATTGATAATGATCAAGTGGCGCGGGGTATGGCGTATTCAGATTATGACAATGATGGAGATTTGGATATTGTTTCAGTGGTTTTGAACATGCCGATTGGGGCAGAAAATGGGTATAGTCATCTTTTCAAAAACAACAAAGGGAATGAAAAAAATTGGTTGCAAGTTAATTTAGAAGGTCTGGAGGTGAATCGTGATGCGATTGGTTCAAAAGTATTTTTACATGCCAACGGTCGGACATTGGTGCGGGAAGTCAGTGGCGGTAGCAGTCATGCGTCTCACAATAGTCCGCGGCTGCATTTTGGTCTCGAAGATGCGACAATCGTGGATAGCATTGAAGTCATTTGGACGGGTGGACAAAGACGACAGGCGATTTATGATGTAGCGGTGAATCAGTTGATTGATATTCAGGAAGATACGACGATTCAAATTATCAATGCTACCCGAGAAATTTTATTGGCAGATGGCTTATTGAAGGTTTATCCAAATCCAGCAGCTGGCGTACTAACTATTGAATTGGTGGACAGTCAAATTTCAAATATAAAACAAATTGAAGTTTTCACTAATCTTGGACAGCGAGTGCAGCAGCTATTTTTTGAAAATAAAAGGACGGCAACGATTGATTTGAGTAGCTTAATTTCAGGAATGTATTTAATTAAAATATCATCGAAGAAAGGGATTTATTTAAAAAAAGTAAAGGTGGTGAAGTAGATTCCTCCACTTCGGGCGGAATGATAAAAAGAAAAAAGGCAGCGAACAATTAAGTTCACTGCCTTTTTTATTAGCTAAATTTCCCGAAGGAAAAGATAGATTATAAGCCCAAGTTAGAAGCCCAATCTGTACCATCAGTACGAGTGATTTCAGCAGTACCTGCTTCACCATAATCATTCTCCCAAGAGATGCTCATTACAGCACCATTAGTGGTTAATGTATTGAATTGGTAAATTTCTCCCCATTGGCTTGCACCAATAAAAGAAACAACACCACAAGTTTCATTTACTTGTACATTTCCTACACCACCACCGTTTGGCAATCCACCTGAATCAGCAGTACCATAGCCAGCGTAATAAGCACCGAAAGATGGATCATCTAACCATGTCTGAGTAGTAGGTTCAATTGTAGAAATATTGTAATTTCCTCCGCCTGCATCTTCGAACCGTACTTTACCTACGTAAGGATCTGGGCTAGCAAAAATACCCCCAGCAAAAGCGGTAATATCAAATTCACCATCCAACTGACCAGGGCAAGTAATAGGTACAACCAAAGAACGACCAGAAGGATAAACTCCTGAGCCAGTAGTTACATCTCTGAAAGTATAAGTAACGTTGTCACCAACAGCAACATCATCAACTGCTATACCTGTACCAGCCAAAGCTTGGTTCAAATCAAAACTCAATGATGAAGGAAAAGAAGTAATTTTCGTTTCTTCAACAGCAGTTGCACCATTAACAGATTTCATGACAGTTACAGAAGATACATCTTCACCAAAGTCATCCAAACTGAAACCTGTAGTAGCAGAAGCGTCACCTAGGTTATAAAAACCAGTACCGTCTACTGCAAGGTTAATTACTGCACCTCTTACATCTTCAATAGATTGGTAAGAATTTGTATCTTCATCTTTAGTACATGACGAAATCGTCAAACCGCCGATTACTAAAAAACACAAATAATATAAAATATTTTTTTTCATGTTATTTTTTTTAATTTTGATTCATAAAAAGCACTAATCTATTTAGGCTTTCCTTACTTTTAAAATTAACCTTGTTCTTGGCAAGAAATTTATTAGCAGCAGGATATTTATTAAAAATAGCTATTGCCGCTTTTTTCTTTTTCGGTATTTCAAATAATCGTCCATCATCATCTATTAGATAAAATTTGTCTTTTTTGACAATTTTTTCATCTAAACTTCCGACATCAATGGCTGCATTATAATTTGCCTTAAGCATTTCAGCATAATAGCCAACTAGTAATTGATATTCCCCTTTTACAATTATTTCAAAAACGGAACGTCTTTTACCAGATTTACTATTATTTCTACGGATAGTGAATTCTCTTTTAGCATTTCCACTAACCTGACTATAATAGTCTTCAAGAACAAATCCATGAATACTATCCATTGGAACAATATACTCCGACCCATATAAATCCACAACCAACTCTTGATTGAGAATGTCTAATTTGAGTGGAAATGTCCGTTGAGTTTTACTTGTATCCAAAAAAAGAAATTGACATTCTAACCAATTGTTTTCCAAAAAAAATCGTTTTATTTTTGTTCGTTTTCTTAAATCATAGACTTCGACATCACCCGCAGGATAAAGTCTATTATCTATTGCTCGACGGTCATCAGCGACCTGTCCAAACGTAATAAAAGGCAGCAATAAAAATAAAATGGTGATTTTTTTCAAGGTTTTAATTTTTATAAAAAAGTAGGTGTAGAAAAATACAACTGCTTTTAGTTATATTTTTCTACATCCATTATTAATTTATTGAAAAGCCCACATTGGTTGGTCTAAAAGACCTCCACCTTGACGAGCTCTTGCGTCAGCAACGTTTACACTGTTTGTTTGGTCTTCACTCTCTACGTATAAGAAACGTACAGGAATAACCTGAGAAGGGTCAAACGACTGAGATGCTACTGAAGAAGCTGTCAATACTGGATATCCAGTTCGTCGCCAGTTCGTCCAAGTAGAATTGAATGCATAACCATAGTAAGAAGTATATGCTTCTTCCACGATTTGCTGAATTTGCTCATCCATAGTACCAGACAAAGTACCATTAGCAGTAACATAATCAGCAGCAGCAGTCGCATCAACACCTACTTGAGCCATACTTGCAGCAATTGCCGCAGCAAAAGCCGCAGAACCATCACCACCTGTACGTACCAATGCTTCTGCTTCCATCATTTTTAATTCTACAAGAGAAATCAATGGAATAGATGCATCGTTTTGAGCCCATGTCAAATCAGTGTTTCCTGAAGCCCAGTAACTAACAACATCCCCTTCTACCAAGTAGTAGTTAGCTGCACGTGGGTCATCATTAGCTGTCATTTTATCAACAAACTGTTGATTGAAACCCAATGTAGATGGACGCTCTTGTCCAAACTTAGCCAAAGACCAGTTGTCCGTTTGAGCAGTACCAAATGTAAATACTGGTTGGTCAGCAAGACTTGTAAACGCATTACCAATTGCGGACAATGCATCTTGAGATGCTTTACTTGGATCACGTTTAGACAAGTGCATTGCATAGCGAGCTTTAAAAGCATAAGCTGTTGCAATCCATTTAGCTACGTCACCATCATAAACCAAATCGCCACCTGCATAACCAGTACCTGTTTGCAAATCAGCGATACCAGCATCTAAAAGTGCTTGTACACCTGCATAAACATTTTGCTGAGTATCATATGCTGGCTTCAAATTGTCAATTCCTTGCAATGCTTCAGAAAATGGAATATCTCCAAACATTGAAGTCGCCAATCCGTATTCATTCGCTTGCATGATTTTAGCAACACCGCTATAAAAAGGAGCACCTTCTTCAGTTGCTTTATCAATCAAAACTTGAGCAGCTCTTAACGAACCCGAATACAAACCAGTTCCCCAGTAGTTATTCATTACATCAGCCCCCAAAAGGTAGTTGTCACCATATTGAATTTGTTGTGCATCTAATCCTCTGAATTGTTGCATAATCAAACCAGCAACTCGACCAGTATTATTACCTTGATTAAATGCTGTTTGAGTTAATACCTCTGGCAACATAAAACGCATTTCAATATCGCTTAGGCGAGTTGGATCTTGGTTAATATCTTCCAAACTCTTCTCGCAAGAGCTAAAAAGAATCATTCCTATAAAAAGGAATGCAATATATTTAAATAATTTCATATTTTTGATTTGTGATATTTTTTTGAAACAAAAAAAAATTCAAATTTAATTCTCTTTTTACAAGAAGAATTAGAATGTCAATCTTACAGTAGCTGAAAAGCTCTTCGTGTTTGGCATATTGAAATAGTCCAAACCATAACCATTAGACGCACCTGTAAGGTTCGTTTCAGGGTCAATACCTGGATAATCCGTATTCAACCAAAGATTTCTTCCTGTCAAAGAGATGCTTGCACCTTCTACAAATGTTTTTTCTAACATAGAACCAGGCAAAGAATAAGACACAGTCAATTCTCTCAAACGAATCCAAGAAGTATCATAGATATTCATTTCAGTAATACCACCAAATCCGTAACGCAAGCGGTAGTTACCACCCAAACCGTCAGCTGGATTTGCTAAAGCAACTGGTGTATTGTTTTCTGCGAAAGAACCGTCAGCTTGCTCTTGTACACCATCAAATACAACAACATCATCTCTTTCGTCAGCAGATTGCTGAGAAGTACCGAAGTAGTCCATGATACCACAAGTACCACACCACATGTCACCACCTTGGCGAAGGTCAATCAAAGCACTCAAAGAAATACCTTTGTAAGTAAAAGTATTTTTGATACCCGCAGTCCAGTCTGGATTAGGGTCTCCTAATGCTTTTTTGATAGGGTCAGATAATGGCCATCCATCAGAACCAACGATAACATCACCTCCATCATTTCTCAAGAAACCATTTCCATAAATAGAGCTAAAAGGTTGTCCAACTACAGCATCAACAGAAGTAGAAGTAAATCCATTCAATCCAATATCTGTAACACCTTCTGCCAATTCTGTCACATCTGTCTCCAATTGTGTGAAGTTTACAGCTATATCCCAATTAAAATCATTGCTACGAACGATACCTGCATCCAGTACAATTTCCCAACCTTTGTTCTCCAAAGTTGCTGCATTTTGAACTGCATCTGTAAAACCAGTAGCTGGAGACAATTGAACAGCGATAATCAAGTCTTCAGATTTAGAAGCAAAGTAAGTCACATCCAAGCCTAAACGACCACGGAAGAATTTCAATTCTGTACCAACTTCTATCGTTGTTGTTTTCTCAGGAGTCAATCCTTTATTGGCTAATTGAATGTCTCTTTCAAATGCATTTGTTCCAAAAGCAGGAAATTCTGCACCAGTAATAAAGCCATCACCACCAATAAATGCTGGATTAAAGTAACTTGATGTTGCATAAATAAAAGCATTTCCACCATCGTTACCTACCTGCCCCCAAGAAGCACGAAGCTTAGCATAATCTAAGATATTATTGTTAATTTGCAATGCTTCTGTAACATCAAAACCAAGAGCTACCGAGTAAGATTGGAACGTATTATTTTCCTTTGGAAGAATAGAAGACCAGTCATTACGACCTGTCACATTCACAAACAAAAACTCTTTGTAGTTCAAATCAACTGTACCATACAATCCATACAATCGTTTTCCAATCACATCGTTAAATGCCGTCAAATCCGTTGCATTACTAATGTGGTAAAAATTAGGTGCAGACAAGGTTGTACCATCTGTACCTTCCCAAGTTAACACTTTATCAAATACATTATAACCAACTAAAGCTGATAAAGACAAATCGTCAGACAAGTTCTTATTTAAAGCTAAAGTCAAATCAGAGTTCAAATCTTTGCTATTAATTACAGATTGACTAACAGAACCTGCATTGCTACCAAATCCACCTAAGTTGATGTCAAAAGCACTATTACGGTTATCTGTATATTGATCCATTCCTAATTTGTAAGCAACTGTTAACCAATCAGTCAGTTCATATTTCAAACCAAGGTTTCCAATGACACGGTTTACATCATCCGTAGATGGATTTTTATTAACCGTCCAATATGGATTGTCATATACACCCGCACGATAAGACCGCTGAGCACCATTAGGCAATACATAAGAAGCTGGGTCATCCGCAGCATCTTGTCCTACTTTACCATTACCATTGTCAAATGTTGGAGCAGTCCGCAACAAACCTAACATGACACCATTTAAGTTAGAACCTCTTTGGATTCTATCTCCACCTGAAGAAATGACACTTCCTGACATAGATGCAGTTAATTTGTCTGTCAAATTAGCTTCTAAGTTCAAACGGAAAGAATTACGAGAGAAAGTAGAGTTTGGTACAATACCATCACTTGACAAGCGACCGCCAGAGATGAAGTAGCGCATTTTGTCTGTACCTCCTGATACATTTGCATTTAAGTCATAAGTATGACCTGTAACAAAAAAGTCATAAGGATCGTGAGCCTGAGCAGCTACCCCATTTCCAGTACCAGCAGGCACCAAACGACCATTTTGATCAAATGGGTAAGTTGTGTCACCATCATATTCCAAGCTAGAAATTGCTGGACCCCAGCTAAAACCTTCAGCTGTTTCAGCACCTCTCCAAATTAAATCACCTCCAGAAGGACGACCTTGTGCATAAATATCTTGACGTTCAGGCAATTGGTTCGCTTTATCCCAAGAATAACTTCCTGAAATATTAATCTTTGGCGCACCAGCCTCCCCTCTTTTAGTCGTTACGATGATTGCACCATTTGCTGCACGTACACCATAAAGTGCCGTTGCAGAAGGTCCTTTCAAAACGGTAATAGAAGCGATGTCATTTGGATTCAAGTCAATCGCACGGTTAGATTGGTCAACACCATCTACTCCGTTTCCAAAGTTAGAGTTGTCAATTGGAACACCATCTACAACAAATAATGGATCATTAGAACCACCAATAGACGTATTTCCACGAATACGAATATTAGAAGAAGCTCCTGGAGATCCAGAAGAACTTACAACAGATACACCAGCTACTTTAGAGCTCAATGCATTTACTAAGTTAACTTCTTTTGCTGCCAATACATCGTCTGGATTAACGTTCTGAACGGCATAACCAATCGTACGTTTGTTAGCTTCCAAACCACCAGCAATAACGACTACCTCGCCCAATATAACTCCTTCTTCCAAAGCTACATCAACGACGTTAGACGCGCCTAAAGTGATTTCTTGGTCTGCAAATCCCGTGTAAGAATAAACCAAATTGGTGCTCCCAGCAGGAACATCAATTGTATATTTACCATCAATGTCGGTCACGGTACCGACGGAAGTGCCTTTAACTAAGACACTTGCACCAATAAGTGGCTCGGAATCTTTGTCCGTTAACATTCCACTTACTGTTCTCTGAGCAGTCATAAAGGTGACTCCAAAGAGTACTAGAAACAACGCTAGTGAGAGTTTTTTCATACTAATTCGAATTTAGATTAATAATAGATTAATAATAGATTATTTTACTAATAGCTTGCAAAGCTAAAACATTTATTCAATTTTTTAGAATATTTGCTTTAAGATTTGCTTAACGGAATGCTTAAAGAACGTTTAATAAAAAAGATATGCTGCTTGGAAAACTATGATTTCATCGAAAAAAAGCTCTTTTTTGTAGACTTTTGTTGCTAATAACTTATTTAACAATGTGTTTTAGTCCAAATCCTAAATTTTGCTTCAGCCCTTAACTTCCCATTTCTGACAGAAAAATATCTTTTCTAAAACATTCTAATCCATCTAATTTTTCGTTAAAAGTATAAGTAAATTTATTGTTTTTAATTAAAATTAACCTATAATACGATATTTTCAAAAATTTTATTACAAAAAAAGGGAATCAACTTTCGTCAATTCCCTCTTATTTTCTTTACTTTTTGAGATGGCTTAAACTCTATCCACCATTTCGTTATCTCTTGAAACCTCGTCCGAATCCACATAGACTGGTCTTAGTCCAACCAATCGCTCAACATCAGACTTCAGCAATACTTCTTTTTCTAATAATGCGTTGGCTAAAAGTTCCAATTCATTCCGTTTTTCAATCAACAAAGCCTGAGCACGTTCGTATTGCTTTTCTGCCAATTGTCGAACTTCTTCATCAATCATGCTTGCTGTACCATCCGAATATGGCTTTTGAAAAGAATCAGTTTGCATACCATGAAAAGACACTTGCCCTACTCTCTCATTCATTCCAAAAACAGCGACCATACTGTACGCCATTTTCGTCACTTGGTCAAGGTCACTTTGTGCACCTGTTGATATTTTTCCAAAAACAATTTTCTCCGCCGCACGACCACCAAAAGTCATACACATCCGATCAAGCAATTGCTCCGTTCTTGTAATATATTCCTCTTTTGGTAAATATTGCGCATATCCCAACGTTCCCACTCCACGCGGTACAATCGTCACTTTTACCAGCGGTGAAGCATGTGGCAAAAACCAGCCACAAATAGCGTGACCTGCTTCGTGATAAGCGATAATCTTCTTCTCGTTCGGAGAAATTAGTTTATTTTTCTTCTCTAATCCACCAATTACTCGGTCAAGTGCATGGTTAAAATCATCCATATCGACAGCATCCTTTCCACGTCGTGCTGCTACCAAAGCCGCTTCATTACAAACATTCGCAATATCTGCACCTGCAAAACCAGGCGTCATTTCTGCCAGAGCCGTCGGATTCATGTCGGATGAAATCTTGATATTTTTCAAGTGCACTTTGAAAATCGCTTCCCGTCCTTTCAAGTCCGGTCGGTCAATACCAATTTGTCTATCAAAACGTCCCGGACGCAACAATGCCGAATCCAAAACATCTGGTCGGTTGGTTGCCGCCATCAAAATCACACCTTTATCTGTACTAAAACCATCCATTTCTACCAACAACTGATTCAAGGTGTTTTCACGCTCATCATTGCCTCCTTGCATTCCTCCTTTACCCCGCGCACGACCAATTGCATCAATTTCATCAATAAATACGATACATGGTGCTTTCTCTCTTGCTTGTTTAAACAAATCCCGAACTCGTGATGCACCAACTCCTACGAACATTTCCACAAAATCAGAACCTGAAATCGAGAAAAATGGTACACCTGCTTCTCCTGCTACTGCTTTCGCCAATAATGTTTTACCAGTACCTGGAGGGCCTACTAGCAGTACTCCTTTTGGTATTTTACCGCCAAGAGCAGTATATTTCTTAGGGTTTTGCAAAAAGTCAACGACCTCCATCACTTCTTCCTTCGCCTCATCCAGACCTGCAACATCTTGAAATGTTACATTTACTTTAGCATTTTGGTCAAACAATGTCGCTTTTGATTTTCCAATATTAAAAATCTGTGACCCTGGTCCACCTGCACCACCGCCAACTCGACGCATAATAAATATCCAAATAATGACAATTATCGCTATCGGCAACACCCAACTTAGTAGCTGTGGTGCCCAATTTATCTTATCTTTATTAATAGGATAAACCCGTAAATCCTCCGATAATTCACCATTAAATGCTTCCAACCGTCGCTCGAACTGTCCCAAATCTCCAATCGTCATGGTAAAATGCGGCCGCGGATTCCCGAAGCTACTTTTACCATGGTTTTTGTATTCATCCTTACCAATTGCCGCCTCTTTCAGGTAAATATTGACGTAATTTCCGTTGATAACTTCCAACGACTTTACATCACCTTTACGCATCATCGACTTCAATTGCTGCTCGCTAATCGGTTCATTACTGGAGCCATCCAATGCCAGGAAGTTCATTGCCAACAGCACCAACGCGATGATACCATAAATCCAATACGAGTTGAATTTAGGTCCTTGTCCATCTTGTTTGCGCTTGTCTTTTTTCTCTTGCTTATCTTTATTTTCCATTTATTCTTTGAAATGAGTGGCTGAAAATGGGCGAAAACAATAATTCCTGTTCGCCTTTATCTCCAATCAATTTGAAAATTTATAACTGTTTAGAGAGTAGGGAAAAAGTAACCTACCATTCTGACTTGCCCTTTCCCCTTTTAAAAAACCTCAAAGAACCAGTTATGTTCGCTTTTTTCAAGTCTTTTAAAAGAAAAAATTACTTCGTCATAATTGGCAGCTTATTTATTTTCTACTCTCATCTTTTACAACGATTGAAAAGTGAAACTGTTTATATCAAAGGTCAACGGCAAGCCATATTATTGTCAGAAGTTAGATTTAAAATCTATACTCTCTAACTTCTTACCATGAAGCAGTCTAACTTATGACCTCCCCCTAAAGTGTCTCGTATTCTGAAAAAACCGCATCACTCCATAAGTCTTCCAACTCATAAAAGGCACGGGTTTCTTTATAAAAAACATGAACAACAATGTTAAAATAATCAATGCAAACCCAATTTGCACTTTGTTGACCTTCTTGTGAAATGGGCATCATCCCCACTTCCCTTTTCAGGCGAAGATAAACATTATCTGCAATTGCCTTCGTTTGCGTATTAGAATCTCCTTCACAAATAATAAAATAGTCTGCAGGTGCTTCGTCCAGTTTTCTCAAATCTAATTTCAAGATTTTTTTACCTTTGATGTCTTGAATGCTATCAATGATAAGGTCGTTCAGCGTTTCAAGAGTTATTTTTGCCTCTTGCTTGTCGATGGCTTGTGTATTCAAATTATATATTTTTGTATGGTCTTTCATTTTTAGTCTTTGGTTTTTGGTACGATTTTCACTAAAAACAGAAGACTAAAACAAGACCTAAAATTAGTTTATTATTAAAAAAGACATATCAATCAGCACATTGTTTATTGGTCAACATTTTGACGAACATCAAAAATTGGCATCTACTAATGCATACGCACAACTATTGCTATCAAAAAGCAAACCAAGCGAAGGAACTGTCATTTCGGCTCGAAATCAGACCATTGGAAGAGGACAAATTGGCAGTTTATGGGAAAGTGAACCTGACAAGAACCTCAATCTCAGCGTTATTCTCTATCCTACTTTCTTACCGATTCAGCAACAATTTCAACTTAATCAGGCAATTTCCCTGGGTGTGCGCGACTTTGTTGCAAAGTACGTTCAAAAATTGGTTAAAATCAAATGGTCGAACGATATTTATGTGAATGATAACAAAATTTGTGGTATTTTAATTCAAAATACGTTAAAAGGTGTCCAAATCCAATCAAGTATCGTCGGTCTTGGCATTAATATCAATCAAACCGATTTTTTAAGCAATCCGCCGAATCCTACTTCTTTTAAATTGGAAACACAACGCGATTTTGACCTTTCGGAAATGAAACGTACCCTCTGCGAATGTCTCGAACCGCGCTATTTTCAGCTAAAAAACAGAAGACACGACGAATTATACCTCGAATATTTAAGCCAATTATATAGGTATCAGGAACGGGCATTGTTTCAACGACCAAATGGTGAAGCTTTTATGGGAATGATTACCGGTATTTCTGATATTGGAAAATTGGAAATTGAAACGAGTGGGAAAATGGAGGAATTTGCGATAAAAGAGGTTAAGTTTTTGTAGTTTAAATAACTCGTAGCAATTAATTCGGTAATTTTATAAACATTTTTTCCTGCTATTTTCTCTTTAAAAATTCTTCAATAACACGGGCTGTTAAATATTTTTAAAAAAAACTATCGAAAAAATCTTATCTAAAAATTTTACCGAATTAATTACCACGTGTTACTTAATGTAGTAGATTAAGCGTTTGAATCCTGGTGATTTTAAAAATCCCCAGGATTTGTACAGATAATTCTTCCCTCTACTCCACCGCCGTTTCCAATATTTTCAACATAAAGTCATCCGCATTCAACTCTGCCTCGACTCCAATCGGCAAAGTCATTTGATTTGCAATATGCCCAAATGACAACCCATAAACAACTGGAATTTTTAAATCGCCCAAACGGTCAGTCAAAGTCTCCAAAAGCGTCAAAGAATTTGACGCTGCAGGTGCTTCACAGTCCGCAAAAATGCCCAAAGCGATGCCTTTTGCTGCCTTCAAATTTGTCCCCTGCCTTAGCTGCGTCAACATTCGGTCAATTCGATACGGCTTCTCACCGATATCTTCGATAAAAACAATTTTATTTTTGAAATCAGGCGCAAAATCAGTACCCGCTAAGGAAGCGAGAAGTGATAAATTTCCACCGATTAATTTACCCCTTGCTTTACCTGAAACAATAGTTTTGGAATGATAAATAGAGTCTTCATTTTTCAAATTTTCAATCGCAGGTTTGATTAGAAAATCTGCTTGTGGTTCCATCACTATTTTTTGAAAATGCGCGACCGTATAATCTGTAAAATCTGATGCCGCAACGGGGCCATGAAAGCCAATCATTTCCGTTTTCTTATAAATTGCCAACAACAATGCAGTAATATCACTGTAACCAATCAATGCTTTTGTATTTCGCTTAATCAACTGATAATCAATACCCTGCAAAATCCTTCCGCATCCATAGCCACCGCGAGCACACCAAACTCCATTAATATTTCTATCCGAAAACATCCCGTGTAAATCTTCCAATCGCTGTACATCCGTCCCTGCGTTAAAGCCTCGTTTAGCACGAATATTTTTGCCCAATTGTACTTTAAAACCCAAACTTTCGACATGCTCAACCGCCGTGTTCAAGCCTTCATCGGAAATAAAACTGCCTGGCGTAATCAGTCCAATCGTGTCGCCTTTTTTTAAGCGTTTTGGTTTCTTTTGTTTCCAAAACTCATCGGGTATTGAGGAGTTAGCATTGGTTAAAAATGGTAAAATGCCAAGCGAGGAAGTGGCGGTTATTTTTGAAAAATTTCGTCGGTTCATATGTTTAATTTTGATGTAAAACAGGCAATACTGGAAGGGTTGCAATCCTATCTAAATTTTAAAAAAATTAAATTTTTAGCTAGGGCATCCAAAAGCAAATTTAGCGAATCCAATTCACTTTCTTTATTTCCTAAAAATATTGCTTAATTTAGCACCCATTATCACTATTTAATTTTAATCCTAAATGAGTTAACCAAAAGAATTTTGAGGGATAGATTCTGATTTGTAAACAGACTCTATCCTTCAAAAATACACCGCGCACCGCCTGCGGCAGCGTGGAAAAGGGACTTGAAGGAAAAAATGGTTTGAAAACCATTTTCTCTCTCAAACTCCCTTTGTCTTTCCAATCAAATAATATCATTTAGAACTTTAAATTTCCCTTAATGAGATTTCTTTTTATTCTTATCGGCTTGATTTTTAGTCAATTTCTAATTGGTCAAAATGATTTTCATCGCTGTTCTGCCAATGAACATCGCCAAATTTTGCACCAGCAAAATCCAGCTAAAATTCAGCAACAAGAAGTCCGTAAAAATTTAATTGAAAACTACCTAAAAAACAACGCAGGTCTCGTGCAAAATCGAGCAGCAGTTACCATCCCCGTCGTTGTGCATGTCATTTATAAAGACAGTGAAGAAAACCTCTCTGATGCTGTCATTTTATCACAAATTGACGCACTGAACGAAGATTTTGGAATGAATAATATAGAAATCGATGACGTGCCCAATGAATTTCAAAATAACATAGCCAATGTTGATATTGAATTTTGCTTAGCAAAGATTGACCCAAACGGTAATTCGACTACGGGCATCGTGCGACAAGAGACCAATATAAACCAATTTAACAACCAAAGTAGTAGCATCTTTTATGACGATGAAGGGGGTTCAGATTCTTGGCCAGCTGAGAATTATATGAACATTTGGGTCTGTAATTTAGGTAGTTTTTTAGCAGGTTTTGCAACTTTCCCCAATGATGCAGATGAGGGGGAAGATGGTGTTGTGATTAACTATACCAACTTCGGACGCCTTGGACTTAACCCGCCGTATCACTTGGGTCGAACGACCACGCATGAGGTTGGACATTTCTTTGGTTTGGAACATGTCTGGGGTGGAGGTTCGGCATCGTGCAGCAACGATGATGACATTTCAGATACGCCGAATACAAATACAACTTACTTAAGTCAATGTCCTTCAGTAGTGCCAAACTCTTGTGGGTCAAATGATATGTTTATGAATTTTATGTACTACACGGACGATGCTTGCATGGCAATGTTTTCGGAAGGACAAAAGACCGTAATCTTGGCGAACTTGAATAATTTTCGGGTAGGTTTGACCACTTCGATGGCGTGTAACCCTTTGGCTACCATTGACCTACTCTTAGATAATTCTTTGCTGATTTTTCCAAATCCTGCGACAAATTTGCTTTATTTGCAATTGGATTTCCCTGTTTCTGACATTTTAAGAACGACTATTTTTGATAATCTTGGAAAAAATATTTACACCGATTTTTTTAGAAACAAAATCGACCTTTCCAATTTTTCCAAAGGTATTTATTTTTTAAAAATCATGACGAAAAATGGCATTGTTACCAGAAAATTCATTGTACAATAGGACGGTGGACTTTAGTCCACCTATAGATTTAAGAATTATTACATTGTGGACTAAAGTCCACTGTCCTGTTGGACCAAATTTATCTTATGACTTCCATTTTCAATCGTTTTTTCAAGCCTGCTGAAACGCCTGACGGCCAGCCTAACATCAAATTTGGAAGGTACAGCGATTCCTATAAGAATGCTAAGCAATACAACGCTTGGGATAAGGCTTTGGTGGCCTTTGAAAAAGAGAGATATTTGGATTGCTACCGAGCATTTTTTAAGTATTTGCGCGATGAAAAAGAAGACAATCTGAAATTTTGGGAAGCCAATCACGGCATTCATTTTGAATTGCTGCAAGGATCAAAAAAAGTGGTAGGTTTTGCAGATAGAAAACAGTTTAAAGCGGAAGCAAAAGTAGTTAAAGTCGAGCGGTTGGATTTGAAATTAATGAAGCGATTAAGTACTGCCAATTTTGACCTAAAATACAGCCGATATGCCCTCGATAATGAACAAGATATTACCATTCTTTTCGATACTTATACATTAGATGGCTCGCCGTATAAATTGTATTACGCACTCAAAGAATTGGCGACGAATGCAGACAAACAAGATGACCTTTTAGTCGAAGAATTTGAAAAAATACACCCTGCTGACACCGACCATTTACAACCATTGGCTGACCTTGAAAAAGAAGTCAAATATACTTTTATTAAAAAGCAAATTGAGTATGTTTTGACGGAAGTTAATCACGGTGAATTGAAACCGAACGAATATCCAGGTGCAATTGCTTACTTATTTTTAGACTTGACGTATAAACTGGACTATTTAACTAAGCCTGAAGGTTTTATGATGGAAAGTCTCGAACGCATCCATCGCCTTTATTTCACCAATAATAAGGAAGATACCCATAACAAAAATGAAATTCTAAAGAAAGAATTTGAAGCTTTATTCTCCCGTACGAAAGATGATTATTTTCGAGAAATGTATGAAGTACCTGCTACTTTTGGTATTACTTCTCCAGTTAATCATGATAAGATTGCTTCGTTTATCGACGCCGAATTGCACAATATGGACTGGTATCAAGAGCAGGGACATGAACAGATTGCCTTAGCAATTCCGAGCTATATTGTGGGGTACAGTTTGTTCTATTATGCCGTACCAAAACCTGCTCAAAGTTTATTTCATTTATACTTTCAAATTATCGAAAACGATTACTTCCAATCACTGGGTTATCCTACCGAATATTACCACAATGCTACGCAAAAATTTAACACAAAAAACATCAAATGTGCCATCAAAAACATCGTTACCGAAAACAGATATAAATACCTCCGTTTGAGTCCAGACCTAGGACAATTAAACTTCTCTTCTTTACCAGCTTTCGCCAAGTCATTTTTAATGATGGTGAGGGATTTGGACATGGCGAAAATTGATTAGAACGGATTGTTTTGATATTTAAAAATCCAGATACTGAGACGTCCAAAACATCGGAAGAATGCGTATGTTTTTATGATTGTCGTTTTGAAAAAAATCATTAAATTTAAAATATGCGTATCCTAATTTTTGCCTTTATTCTAACCTTCGTTGCTTGCAGGAAAAGCGATGAGCCAATGGTGCAAACACCACCACCGTCAACACCAGCTGTTGTTACAACAAAAACCGTCTCTTATCTTGCCCTCGGCGACTCCTACACCATCGGGCAAAGTGTGAATGAACCTGACCGTTTTCCAGTGCAATTTATCACTCAACTGAAGTCAACAATTGATACAATTGAATTTGAAGATGCACAAATTATCGCGACGACGGGCTGGCGTACCGACCAACTGCAAGATGCTATCGAAGCAGCAGATTTGCAAGACACTTTTGACTTAGTGAGTTTGTTAATTGGGGTCAATAATACATTTCAAAATCGCCCGATTGAAGTCTATAAAACAGAATTTACAGAGCTATTGACCCGCTCTGTTGAATTGGCAGGTGGTGAGAAAGACCACGTTTTTGTGCTGTCTATCCCAGATTATGCGTTTACCCCTTATGGGCAAAATGCTAATCCAAATCAAATCAGCCAAGACATTGATGAATTCAACGAAGCAAATAAAGAAATTACCGAAATGATGGATGTCCGCTACTTCGATATCACACCAATATCAAGAAATGGCGTCGATGAACCAGAATTGGTCGCCTCCGATAATCTCCACCCTTCTGGCGAACAATATCGTCGCTGGGTTGACCTGTTTTTTGAAGAGATTAAAGCTCTGGTCGAGTAAAACATGTTGCGAGTTGCCAATAGGATGTGTACCCATCACGCTGAACCTGCAAGTCGCCTACAACACTGCTAAAATGTCTTTGACGCTCATTCGTTTGCTGTATTTTGGGTCAAAAAGAGCGGCTTTTATTTTTCCATCTTGCCCAATTACATACGTCGCAGGTACGGGTAGAAAAGCATCCGAATCACCGTTCATTGCCACCAAACTCTCGCCAGTATAGTCCAAAATGCGCTTTTGATAAGCCTCATTTACTTTGAAAGTTACTTTATAGGAATCCATAATTTTATGCCCTTTATCCGCAATCGCAGGGACATCTAATTTCGTTTTCTCTAACGTTTTTTGCACGTTCGCTTCGACCTCGGGTGCGATGACGATAATGGATGCGCCTTTGTCTTTCACCATTGCTAAAGAATCCGCAAATTGCGCTAAGTATTTGTTGCAAATGCCGCACCACTGTCCTCGATAAAAAACGACGACGACGAGACCTTTTGATAATTGTTCTGCCAAATGTATCAGGTCACCATTTTGGTCAATACTCCGAAAATCTGAAGCGATGTCGCCAACTTGCAAGCCCGTCGGAATTGCTTGAGTCGTATCCATTCCGAGTTTATCAAGCATGGCATTTTCATAGCGTGACACAGCTTTTTCTGCCATTTTTGCAGCTATTTCTGTTTTATTTTCAAGTGTTCTCGTCGTTTCTTTTTGAACCGTTTCTCCACAAGAAATAGCCAGAAAGAAGAGGGAAATAATTAAAAATCGCATAATATTTTTAAAAAAAAAGTTGAAAAAAAGTTTTTTTGAAAAGCAACCCAACCGATTTTGAGAATATTTCGTCTATCCTTTTGAATAGAATGTTCAAGAAAAAATCCAAAATCATGAAACAGTTATCATTGCTCTTATTTAGTTTAATACTTTTGACACTCAGTTGTTCTAAAGAGGAAGAAATAAAACCGAAAACAATTCCAGCCAATGCAATCAATTTTGCCAATTTGCAAGCAGGTCAACAATCGTTTTATCAAATGTACACGACCAAGTGTGATAGTTTGGATGAAGAATTTTCCTTTACGGGCGATACACTTGTTTTGGAAGTGATTGAAGGAGAAGCGAGTTTGCAAATGCGGGAATATTTCACTGAAAACTCTCCACATTATTTAAGTGGAGCGAATACAGAAACGGTTGAATATCCAGTAAAATCAGATGGTACAAATGCCATTTTACCACAGCGAGACAATTCTTTACTTTTCTTTTTCTACGCCAATGACACGCTACGTTTGCAGCCAGAACAACGTGTAGATTTAGTACAACAAGATTGCAAATTGCACCTTGCTGGCGAGCCGTTTATTGGGAATGACATTGGAAATATCGACAATTTCACCATTGGCGACATTACTTTGCGCGATAAAATTTCTGCTTCCTGCGAACCGTTTTTTGACTTAGATGCGTACTTAATTTATGATGCAAATCAATTATCAATGAGCCACGTTGTTTATGAAGAATATTTTTGGGATGTCTTGATTGCTACGCGGATTGAGGGTTGGATTTTGATTGAGTAGAAATTTGAAATCGTCTTATGCAATAATCCCGAATAAATTGAATAGGAATAACCGCAGATGTAATATACAAAAGGTAAAAAAGCCTTGAATAACACTGAAGGAGTTGAATCTTGCTAGTGCTATGAATCATAAATAACTACCTATCTAAAACAAAGGGGTTATTGAGGCGCACTGCGTTTTTTTGAAGTTCGAAAATCTTAAGATTTTCGAACTTCTCAAATGTCAAAATTAGGTGGTAATTATTTCAGGGCTATACCACTAGTATATATTCAACTCCTTCAGAGTTGCGATGTCGTTTTCATTGTCCCTCGGATTTTATCCGAGGTTATTCATATTCAACTACTTCGTAGTTTTTCTTCCAAAAATATCATGTTTAGGTAAAAACGTCACATAATTACGAACTAATTCGTAGACGAAAACCGCCATTTAGTCCATTCCTTTCCACAACTCACCCAACTAAAATTTTTCAACTCAATTTTTCGTTTATCTTTGTGCTTCGAATATACAAATATACCATATACTTCAATATACTATTACATGACAATTCTGATATTTCTAATTATTTCCTATATTTTATTGAGCATCAGCTTGATGAAAGTATTTGAAAAAGCAGGTAAAGAACCGAATAAAGCATTAATTCCAGGCGTCAACTTTACTACGATGTCCGAGTTGGTCGGACGCAAGAAAATTTATGCCTTGTGGTTGCTGTTTCCAGTTGTCAATATTTTCGTTTTTGTGGGCTTATGTGTCGATTTGGCGCGGTCATTTGGGCGATTGGATTTGAAAGATAGTGCATTGGCAGTCGTTTATGCACCCGCGATTTTTTATTCTATTGGAAAAAATAAAGAAGACAAGTATTACGGACCTGTTTTAGAACAAGAGCGACAATACTACTCCAGCATCGAAGCAGCGCGAGAAGCAGGTAATGAACGAGAATTGCGGAAGCTCGAACACAAGAACCCTTATACCAAATCACAACCACGCGAATGGGTGGAAGCGATTGTTTTTGCGGTATTTGCAGCGGCATTTATTCGCATGTTTTTGATAGAAGCTTACACGATTCCGACGACTTCAATGGAAGGTTCGTTATTGGCGGGTGACTTTTTATTTGTGAGTAAGGCGCACTATGGCATGCGGACACCTAAGACGGTGGCGATGTTTCCGTTGTTGCACAATGTACTTCCCGTGATTGGGTCGGAGTCTTATTTGGAAAGTCCAAGTTTGCCATTTTACCGTTTACCAGCTCTTGAAAAAATTGATGCGATGGACCCCGTGGTTTTTAATTATCCGGAAGGGGACAGTATTTATATGTACCCAGGTCGTACCTATAGTATTTATGACCTTCGCCGAAATAATGTAGATATTAAAAAGTTTGACAGAATGTACGGTTTGCGGACACGACCAGTGGATAAACGAGACCATTATATTAAGCGCTGCGTTGGTATTCCAGGTGATTCGATTCAGGTTATCAATCGGCAATTGCATAGAAATGGTAGCGCTGCCCCGAATCCTGAACACTTGCAATTTAGATATAAAGTGGTCGCACCGGAAGGCATTAGTCAGCAGAAATTAGATGAATGGGGTGTCCATTTTTCACCGTCTGAAAGTACTTGGGATGGTAGCCAAGGTTTCTTATTTTTAGACCAAGAAACCGTGGGTAAAATAAAAGCCATTAGCTCGACTATTACTATTGAGAATGGGGCACGTCCCAACAACACGTTGTTTCCACATGATAAAAAAATCACAAATGGCTGGACAGTGGACAATTATGGACCAATTTGGATTCCGAAAAAAGGTGCAACGGTCAACATTACGCCAGCAAATATTGCCCCTTACCGCCGAGTGATTAGTGTTTATGAAGACAATGACTTAGAAATTAAAGGTGGAAAAATCTACATCAACGATACAGAAACGAATGAATATACCTTCCAGCAAGATTACTATTGGATGATGGGAGATAACCGTCACAACTCGGAAGATTCGCGCGTATGGGGATATGTCCCGTTTGACCATGTAGTTGGAAAGCCTTTATTTATTTGGTTTTCTACGAAGAATGGGAATATGCGGAACGGAATTAATTGGGATAGGATTTTTACTTCTGCGAGTAAAATGTAGAAGAAGCCTTGTTTTTTCACTAAAGATGATTACTTTTACGAGGTAAACACATAAATGTCAACGAATTAGAGACCTTTTATTGGTTTTCAAATTCGTTGACATTTGTCTTTTTATAAAAAACGACCATCAATCGTTTCCCAACAAGAACCAATAGTAATTATTGAAATATACTATCAATTAAAGAGAAAACTTCATACCTATGCTTAGTCGATTTTTTTCATCCGTATCCAACTTCTTATCTTCCATTTTTGGCGGTTCAAAAACACCGCCAACCAAACCACCCGTTGATGCTGCCGATACCCATTTGGAAACCACGGTGCAAGATGCGCAAGAAGTTCTTGATGAAACGGAAGAAATGGTTGATGAAACGGAAGTTGATTTGACGCCAATCGAAGACGGTTCGGTGAGTGAAGTTCCTGATGAACCAGTGATTCCTGAACCTAAAATTGAAGAACCGACCAACGAACCTCCTGTCGTCATCGTTACAGAAGACCCGACGGTTGTGATTGTTGAAGACCCTGATGGACCAGCGACGGAACCAGAAGTTGACCCTACTCCACCGACACATAAACAGCGCTACCTTTGGTGTCTCGATAATGGTCATGGCGTATTGCAAGCGGGCAAGCGTTCTGTCATTTTTGATGATGGAAAAACACAGTTGTTGGAGTATGAATTTAACCGCGCAGTTGTTGAAAAAATTATGGCAAAACTCGACGAGAAAGGCGTTGCATATTTTGATGTTGTACCCGATGTGGATGAAGTCGGCAGTTTTTTAAAAGGGCGAGTAAAACGAGCGAATAATAAAATTTCACCACTCAAAAAAATATTTATTTCCGTCCATGCCAATGCTGGTTCGACGGGTTCTGACGGTTGGGGTTCGGCCACGGGTATTGAAACTTGGTATCATCAAAATAGCCGCAAAGGCAAGAAAATTGCTGCTATTTTTCAAAAAGAATTGGTTGATGAAATGGGTTGGAGAAATCGACATTTGAAATCTTCTGCCATCACTGATTTATATGTATTGCGCGAAACTTGGATGCCTGCAATTTTGACCGAAAATGGCTTTTTTACCAATAAAACACAGGCAAAAGATTTGATGAAAGATTCGGTGCGGCAGAAAATTGCAGATGCGCACGTGGCAGCGATTATGGAAATTGAGAGAAAGGGGATTTGATTCGTTTTTAGATTATAAACTTATTTAATTTCGAAAAAATAAATAAGTTAGTATCTTTTTAATGGTTCGAGGTAACGTTTACTAAACCTCAAAGGTTTAGTAAACGTGCAGTAGCCTACCACGCTTTATTAAAATGATACATAAGTTACCCTATTTTTTTTTGATATTTGAGAAGCGAAAAAATCCTAAGATTTTCGAATTTCATGAAAAACAACTGCGCGCTGCCGCAGGCAGCGCGGATGGGCTTCTTGAGGGATAAAAGCGGTTTTTACAAACCGCTTTTATCCCTCAAACTCCCAAAAATGAAATTGAATAATCCTTTTTTACCAAAAAAAAGTATCATTCAATCCACCCATTCTATCTTTTCCTCCACCGTCTTCATCGGCATTCCTATCTTTGAACTTACAAAATAAGCAACAATCAACAAAATAATAATCAAAACAAGCTTGTCAAAGCCTGATAACAAAGAACGTTTATTACCCCCTTCTTTACTGGTGTGTGTTGTCTGTGATTCCATTTTTATATTTTAAATCTGTGGGTTTCTAATAAAATTAGGACTTAAGTAACGCTTATTTTTAGCTATCTTTTATTTATATAAGTCATAACTCCCAATCCCCCATTTTGATAAGCGATGAATGACCGATGTTTTCAAAACGCCCAATCCATAAATCAAACTTCTTTTGAAATTAATTGAGGAGGCTTCTGCAAAATATTTCGTCGGACAAGTAATTTCACCGATACCATAGCCTTTATAAATAATTTGCGAAAGCACCTGATTGTCAAAAATAAAATCATCCGAATTTTGATTAAAATTAATACCCTCCAATACCTCTCGACTAAATGCCCGGTAGCCCGTATGGTATTCAGATAACTTATGATTCACCAAAATGTTCTGTGTCAGTGTCAAAAAACGGTTAGCGATATACTTATATATAGGCATCCCTCCTTTCAGTGCGCCGTTGCCCAAAATGCGTGAACCCAATACTACAGGGTACAAATCTTCGCCAATAATCGTCACCATAGCCAATATCAACTTCGGGGTATACTGATAATCCGGATGCAACATAATCACAATATCACCGCCCAATTCCAACGCCTTATTATATAGTGACTTTTGATTTCCGCCGTAACCCTTGTTGTTTTGATGCGCAATAATGTGCTCAATTCCGACTTTACTTGCCATTGCAATCGTATCATCTTTACTCGCATCGTCGCACAGAATTACTTCATCCACGTAGTTGAACGGAATTTCTCTATATGTTTTTTCCAAAGTCAATGCGGCATTATAAGCTGGAAGCACGACAATTACTTTTTTATTTTTGTACATCTTGGCTATTATTTTAGCTGCTATTTTATTTTTGATGAAAACTTTATGAAAGCCAAAGTTTCACCAAAAGCAAAAGTAGAAAATTGCGCTTACGTCCCATTAAATTTATAAATGTATTTTTTCAAAAAAAAAGAGCATAACAATATACTACACAGAAAAATTTAACGAAATCTTAATGTTAAACAAATAAATATGTCATTTACTATACAAAAAAATTAATAAATTGTTATATTGCATCGATAAAATAGAGAGAGCGTGTTTTTTTGTGCCAGATTCCATCCTAGGAATCTGGCCTTTTTTTTGAAAAAATCTTACCATTTTTGTCATTTCAACTATATTTATTTATCATTTTGACCACACTTAATTTATCATTTCGACCGTAGTGGAAAAAAAAGTCATCATTTTATATGGGCTTCTTAGGAATTAATCTATTTTTGGCGTTGACTAAACACCATACCCATATTATTAAGTAGATAGTTTGGTGCGGTACTTTGGGTTTCCTAAAAAATAAAGGACTTAACCATTCCTTATTTTATCTATAAAACTAAATTTTTAATACGATAATGAATTTTCCAGATAACTTAAAATATACAGAAGACCACGAGTGGGTACGCGTAGAAGGCAATGTAGCAGTAGTTGGAATTACCGATTTTGCACAAGACCAGTTGGGTGAATTGGTGTACGTAGAAGTTGAATCCGTTGATGATGATTTGGCACAAGGCGAAGAGTTTGGAACAGTAGAAGCTGTCAAAACAACTTCAGAGTTGTTTATGCCATTAAGTGGTAAAGTGATTGCTTTTAATGCTGAATTGGATGAATCAGAAGGAGACAATCCAACTTTGATTAATGAAGACCCTTATGACAAAGGTTGGATTATCAAAATTGAAATGTCTGACCCTTCAGAAGTAGATGCATTGATGGATGCAGCCGTTTATAAAGAAAAAACTGTCTAGTTTTTTCTTTATATTCAAAATGCAATCTACTGATTTTCAATACTTTAAATTTAATTTTGAATTTTTTAAAATTAAAGAAAAACATCACCCACCAAAAACAATAACGATTGCATCTTTCGTGGTGTAGTTATTTGACAAGTAAAAAAGGAAAATGAAGCATAGAAATTCCACTTTGTGCAAAAGCTTCCAAGACAAAATTTATCGACTTTGAAACGATTTTTCCCAGCCTTTTTATGGGCAATAATTATCTTCATTCTTTCGACAATGCCTTCAGTGCAACTGCCTAAAGAATTGATTTCACCTGATAAATTTGCCCATGCCTTTGTGTATGGTGTTTTGGTTATACTCATTTTGTATGGCTTAAAACAGTCCGATATTTTTACAAAACGAAATGTTTGGCTGGCTATCTTAGGCAGTGCATCGTATGGATGTTTGATGGAAATAATTCAATATGCTTTTTTTCCAGGTCGCTTTTTTGAAATGGGCGATAATCTTGCTAATATTACGGGCTGCTTTTTAGGGCTGCTCTTTTTTGACAAATTTGTAAAACATAGATTTTAAACTTTAATCATTTTAAATACAGACGTTTTCTTTTAAAAAGATAAAATAAAACGAAATAACTTTTAACTAAAATATAAAGTGTCTGTACTAAAATTGCTTGGCGTTTCACTTAACAATGAAGCAATACCGCAATTTAACAGTGAATATAGTTTTCAGTCTCGAACAATATTTTTTAATAATTAAAATCATAATCGCTATGGATTTCGGTAGTTTTGAAATCTCCGGAAATGCATTAGTGACCGTTTTAGTACTCACCATTGTCGCAATTCTCGCATTAATTTTCGTAATGCGCAATGTGTTTACCAAACGTTCTACTAGTGGCTTAAAGGAGAAATACCAAGCAAACCCCGGTGCCTCACCGCTAACAGGGAGAAATAAGTACCCAGATGTAGACGTTTTCAGTCTCAGTGGTACCTTCTTCAACTTCGGTCTGATGGCCGCTATCGGGTTAGTTATTCTGGCTTTTAGCTGGACGCAGTACGATGCTAAAATCGACGTATCTGATTATATGGATACACTTGATGAAATCATCGAAACAGAACCACCGCGTACCGCTGAGCCACCTCCGCCACCACCACCACCGCCACCACCGGTGATTCAAGAGGTGCCGGAAGAAGACATTGAAGAAGAGCCTATCGAATTCAAAGATACTTCTATTGAAGAAGATACCGAGATTGTCGATGCGCCAGTTGCGG
>JBLHWU010000017.1:0-40988 GCA_047629355.1 Saprospiraceae bacterium
TTAAATAAAAAGCGAGACGAATCACTGCTTAGAGATTATAAAAACGACCTTCACCTCTTCTAGTCAGGTTAAATGACTGGTTTTCAAGGATTTTTGCTCATATTAGGATTTTAAAAAAGGATGTCCCACATACATATTGCAATCAACATTTGTTGAGGCCATCTGTTGTGGAAATAACGTTCCAAACCGATTTTCGTAGAAATTGAACAAGAAAACACTGAAAGATTTAGAACAATGAAACGTTTTTTACAATTATTTGCTGGAGGTTTTATTTTAGTTATGATTCATGCGTGTAGTTCCGACAACTTGTCGAGTCCTGTTGAATACGATTTGAAGCAGGCACTTAATGAGACTTCTCCAACTGGAAATTATACGGGCTACATTATGCCTGATGGGAGTGATTTGTCAAAAATTCCTCAAGACCCAAAGAATCCACTGACTATCGAAAAAGTCGAGTTGGGTAAAATGCTATTCTTTGAAACAGGATTGGCTTTAGAACCTTTCAACGACGAAAATAAAGAGACTTATTCTTGCGCTAGTTGCCACATACCTGAAATTGGATTTATGCCTGGTCGCGCCCAAGGTATCGCCGATGGTGGACGAGGATTTGGAAACTTAGGTGATAATCGCTGGAAAGACCCAAACTATGAAGATGGGGATATTGATACTCAAGGTGCCCGTGCAATCAATTTGATGAATGTTGCGTACACGACTAATACTTCTTGGTCGGGTATGTTTGGTGGTAATGATGCGAATATTGGAACGGAACATTTATGGGACAATAATCCCGACTTGGCAGTTAATCACTTAGGGTATATGGGCTTGGAAAGCCAGAATATTGAAGGTTTGCACTTGCACCGATTGATTGTCAATAAAGAAGTGACCGATCAATTGGGCTATACTCCGTTATTCGATGCAGCTTTTCCAGAATTTGAAGGAGAGGAACGCTATTCTGACCTCACGGGTAGCTTAGCTATTTCTGCTTATCTGCGGTCGATGGTTACGAACGAAGCGCCATTTCAAAAATATATAAATGGTGACCACGATGCCATGAGTACTGCACAAAAATCTGGAGCACTGTTGTTTTTTGGAAAAGCAGGTTGCTACCGTTGTCACAATGGACCAGCTTTAAATAATGCCGATGAATTTTATGCTTTGGGCGTCAATGATTTGCACCAAAGTGGTCTAGCATTGGCAACGGATGAAAATGATATTCGCAATCTTGGACGTGGTGGTTTTACTGGAGAAGCATTGGATATGCATAAGTTTAAAGTACCTCAGCTGTACAATATGCGCGAAACTCCTTTTTATTTTCACGGTAGTAGCAAGCGGTCAATGATGGAAGTGATAGATTACTTTAACTTAGGTTTACCTGAAAATCCAAATGTGCCGATTGAAAATATTGCGGCTCAGTTTCATCCACTAAATTTGACGCATCAAGAAAAAATTGATTTGATTGACTTTTTAGAAAATGGACTTTGGGATGCTAATTATCAACGATTTGTTCCACCATTCGTCCTTTCAGGGAATTGTTTTCCAAATAATGACCAGAAGTCAAGGGAAGATTTAGGGTGTGAGTAATTTTTAGAAATAGTTAATATTTTAAATAAAAAAGCGGTCGTTTCATTGAAACGACCGCTTTTTTATTCTACTAAATATCCAAATATTAAAAATCAAGCAACCCAATATCAAAAATAATCGGCTGATTGTTACTCGGAGGATTGTTGCCATAGGCCAAATAAGAAGGAATAAACAACTGTCCGCTACCACCTTTACTCAGATAAGGAATGCCAATTTGCCAGCCCACAATCAAGTTGTCCAACGGAAAAGTAACACCTGTAGCATTTTGGTCAAAAGTATCGTCGCTCAAGTTATAACCTCTGTAAGTCACCGTGACATTGCTGCTCAAATTTGGACGGTCGGTATCTCCTGTATCTTCAATAACTCTAATGAAAACGCCCGACTCATCAATAAAAGTAGCAGTCAAATTATTGTCTGTTAAATACTGCTCAATTGCCAAGCTATCTTGCACCAACTGCGCTTTACCTGCCGTTGTTAAGATCGGAATGCTTGGTTCTGAGACATCATCGTCACTACAAGCAAATAGTGCAATGCCACAGAGTAATAAAAGTGGAAATAATTTATTCATGATTGTTATTTTATTTTTAAAATTAGTTGAAACAGCAACGAAAGAAATACTCATTTCGCCGCCGTAAAGCCGCAAAAGTAGATTTTTTTAACTAAAAAAGGCTGATTAGTCCTTATCAATCAGCTCTTTTTGTCATATCAAAATATCGAATAGTTTAAACATCTCTCTTACAACATTTTCTTAATTTTATTATACATACCCACATTCGTTTGATTTCCTTTACAATTCAATTCTTCTTTTTTACTATGAATCGCCTTCACTCGATTGCCTGGGTCAGGGTGCGTACTCAAAAATTCAGGTGGACGTTGACCGCCGACTTCATTGAGTTTTTCAAAAAAACCAGCCGCTCCAGCTGCATTATAGCTCGTGCCACAAAGGTAGCGCACCGAGTATTCGTCTGCTTGCGATTCGTGCTTGCGACTAAAGCCCAAAGAGATAACGCTTAGTGCCATTTGGCTCAAAGTACCGCCGTCTTCCTTGCCCGTCACTACCGCACGCAAGGCATCTAATCCGTAGAGTTTAGTCATTTGCTGAGTAGAATGTCTCAAGGCAGCGTGGGCGATTTCGTGTCCCATTACGCCCGCGAGTTGGTCTTCCGAATCCAAGTATTTTATCAAGCCCGTATAGACATATAAGTAGCCACCAGGAACTGCAAAAGCGTTCAAAGTTTTGTCGTCTTTGACAATCTTGACCGTCCAGTCAAATTCATTTTTGTAAGCAACTTCTCCCGAATTTAAGATTTTATCCGTCAATCCTCGAATGTATTTGTAGGCTTCTTCATTGCCTCGCTCTGGCAAAATCGGGTAGTTTTGCTGGTCTTTTTCGATTTCTGCGCTAAACTGTCTCCCCATTTCAATATCATCTTGAATGGAAAAAAGGTTAAGTCCTTGTCCGTTTTTCATATTGCAACCAAAGTTTGAAAAAAGCAGTGCAGCAAAGATTGGTAACATGATTTTTTTAGAAAACATATTCGTTTGTTTAAAAGTTAGTAGTCAAGCATTTATTGAAAGAAAAATATAGTCTTCGTTTTTTTTAACGACAAGAAGACTGAATTGTTCCCTTTTTTATTGTCTAAAGACGCAGTTTTTTGAAAAGAGTAACATCTTTGCGGTAGATTTTAAAAAACGGATAAGGTTTTATGGCGGTCAAATATCGGTCATTTTATTTTTTGAAGAATGAAATTGTTTCTTCTTGAACAATGAACCAAATATACACAGTTATAAAAAATATCACATTTGTTTTCAGGAGATTATAATTTATAAAAAAGTCGTCACCATATTGGGATGACTTTTTTTGTCTTAAATTAAATCTTCCCTCCCTTTTTTATTCCTGTTAAAGGTGTTTACTTTGGGCCAAAATCTTTCGTGACTTGCCCGGTGTGTAGGCTTCAGCCGAGGCTTTCACTATCTCGCGTAGGCTGAAGCCTACACACCGAACAAAATAAAAACAAAATGCCACAAAACGTAGAAATCAAAGCCCGCTGTGCCGACCCAGAGAAAATTCAAAAAATCTTGACTGCTCAAAATGCGCGATTTATTGGAGTTGACCACCAAATCGACACTTACTTTAATGTAGCAAACGGACGTCTCAAACTACGCGAAGGAACGATTGAAAACCACCTAATTTTTTATAAGCGCGACAACCAAGCTGGCCCAAAAAAGTCGGAAGTTATTTTATATCCATCAGAATCTGATTCTACACTGAAAAGTGCCCTATTGGCAAGCATCGGCGAAAAAGTCGTCATTGATAAGAAACGGGCTATTTATTTTATTGATAATGTGAAATTTCATGTCGATAATGTCAAAGGCTTGGGTAGTTTTATGGAAATTGAAGCCATTGACCGCACCGATACTTTACCGTTGGAAAAACTTCACGAACAATGTTGGTTCTTCATGGATTTATTGGAAATTGCCGATGCTGATTTAATTGATGTCTCGTACAGCGACCTATTATTGGCAAAAAAAACGGATTAGTCATGGACTTAGATTTAACCAAAAAATATCCTTCTAAATTATTGCTTTTCGGCGAACATACTATCCTCAAAGGTTCGCAAGCCCTCGCGATGCCGCTACCCAATTTTTATGGTCAATGGGCGTATTCGACTGATTTTTCTAAGCAAATGGATTTGGGCAAATTTGCGGATTATTTGGAGATTGAATTTTCTGATTATTTTAATATTATTGAGTTTAAAGCCTTGTTGTCCAAAGGTTTGTATTTTAAATCGAATATTCCAACGGGTTATGGTGTCGGTAGTTCGGGCGCATTGGTTGCTGCGGTTTTTGATGTTTTTTGTAAAAAGAAATCGGTTGTTTTAAAAAAGGATTTAAAGCCATTTTTTGGGAAAATGGAAAGCTTTTTTCACGGTTCAAGTTCGGGGATTGACCCCTTGATTTGTTATTTGGAGGAGAATATTTTATTGGAAGGAACGAGTAAAATGGAATCGGTGGTCTTGCCTGATTTTTCAAAAATGGGGGATTGGACGATTTTTTTGTTGGATACTGGAATGCGGCGTGAAACGGGACCATTCGTCCATCTTTTTTTAGAAAAATGTAAGAATCCTGCCTATTTATCTCAAATTGAAACCAAATTAAATCCTTTGATTGGTACTGGAATTGATGATTTTTTAAAAGGCGATTTTCTTTCTCTTTTTGAACAATTTCATTTGATTGGGGCATGTCAAAAGGAATGGTTTTCAGAAATGATACCGACTGTTTTTCAAGCGATTTGGGACGAAGGATTAGCTGGGGATTTGTATAAATTGAAGCTTTGTGGGGCTGGTGGTGGCGGTTTTATTTTGGGGATGACGGGGGATTTTGAAAAGACGGCGGAGGTGCTTGGGGATTGGGATTTGCAGGTTGTTTTTGAAAATTGAGTAGTTATGCTTTTTTATTTCAGTTCAATATATTTAATTGCAATTTTTCAAACTCCTGAAACTTCTGAAATGGAAATTCATTCTTTCTATTTTCTCCGTATTGCTTATCTCTCAATAGTTCTGAAATTCTCTTAAATTCAAAATAAAACATTCGAATTAACTGCTTTTTATTTATCTCAAACTCAACATCTAACTCTAAATCTTTTATTTCGTCTCCAAAATCTTCTGCGAATCCTTCTGCTTTAAAATTCACCATGTGTTTTTAGACGAAAATTCTTTTATAGTTATTCGTTCACCTTCCGGTTCTTCATGCCAAATAAATCTTCTTTTTGATTCTCCTTTCATTATCCCAATCAATGAATTTAAGCACTCTTCTATCGGGTCTTCTGGAAAAATATGGGTTATAGTAATTTCATGAGATTTCTCGTTAACATATATCCAATATGTACTCCAACCATGTTCCTCTAAATAATAACTAATGTTAACATCTATCTGTTTTTTAATTTTTTGCTGATTGCCAAGGATGTATCTATAAACCTACTTATTTTAAAGGACAAACAACTCATCCTTTTTCCGCAAACCCCTTAAATTGATTCAACCACTTCTGCGTCTGCTTTTTAAACATCCCTGGCATCAAAAATACCATCATTTTTATCATAAAACCATTCAATTGGGTGTATTCAATCTCCGCCGTCCACCGCGTTTGCTTCGCCGATAGCCAGTCAAATTTATTCACCATACTATTCGTCATGTACTTATGAACGTAGATTCCACTGAATTCATTAGGCAAGTTTCTAACCGTAACTGTCTCCAATAATTCCATTTCTCGACCATTCATATCGTATATAATTCGAGCTTTTGACCCAACTACCCCGCGTTTGCCACTCAAATATTCAAAGCGGATAAATCCATCTTACCAATGCGGCATATTGTCAGGATTGTCAAATGATTCGATGACTTTTTCACGGGGTAAGTTAATATCGACGTGGCATTTAAATTTCATAATGGATAGGATTTGAGTTAAAATTTAAGACTATAATTGCTGATTGCTCATTCCTAATTGCTCATTGAGTTACTCTTCTTCCCTTCGATGAAACCGCAACAAATGCCCATCTGCCGCTTCATTATACAATTCTAAAATAAGCGTTCGTTTTTGCCGACCGTCGGTAGGAAATAAAATCTTCACGGGATTGTGAACATAGCCGTTGTCTTCAAATAATAGAATCTGTCGATTGCGAGTCGATAACCGAAATTTAATTAACTCGTTGGCATCTTTTGGAAGTGGCACATCTCGATAGCCTTCTTCGTATAAAAATTGTCGAACCATCTCGTAAGTCGTCGCCAAATTTCCTCCCGAAAAAACAGATTGATAAACATAACCATCACTTTCTCCGCCCATATAATCATCACCTGCCGCTGGAAATGCTCGGCGCATTGGCAATCGTTGCGGTTCGTCCAACACGGCGAAAATGGATTTTCTCTCTTGTGCAATGCTTGCAATCATAAGAAATGTTTATTTTGTACGTCCTTTGAATGCAAAAATAAACATTTTGTTGAAACTTTAATAGCAATAGTAAGAAAATACTAATTTTTATTGGAAATTAGAAAATGAACAGACATTTTAGAATTGTTTTACCACATAGTTCAGATAGCATTTTCACATAGCCACATAGCTTTTAGAACATTAAGATAAGCGGTAGTGTAGCAAATGTGCACCACCATTTATTGAAAAAGTGATTTATTACCGTGTAAACGAAGGTTCTTTTAAGTTTGAGAAGCGAGAAAATCGTAAGGTTTTCGAGCTTCAAAAAACACAGTGCGCGTTGCCTGCGGCAACGCGGGAGGGGGGTATTAAGGGACAAAAACAATTTTTGCAAAATCGTTTTTGTTCCTTAAAAATCCCTTTGATAAACAAAAGCACCTAAACTGTAAAAGTGCATATTTGTGGCACTACCACATAAACTATGTTTTCTATGTGGTAAAAACAGTTTGAATAGTATTGAAATCTTACAAAAACGAAGCATCAAATCCAAACGGCAACAAATCCTTCCCCGTTTCAAAAATATAAATCGGTCCAGTTTCCCCTCGTAAAATCACTCGAATCAACTGCTTATGCTTCAATTCCATCTCACAAATCACTTGCCGACAAGCCCCACAAGGGGCAGCGGGCGATTCAATTAACATTTCTGGATTCTTAACCGTAATCGCAATTGTCTTGACCGCAGATTTCGGAAACTGACTGGCAGCTGCCGCAAACGCCGTCCGTTCCGCACACAGACACATCGGATAAGCCGCATTTTCTTGGTTGCTGCCTTCCAGAATCTCCCCATTTTTTAACAAAACGGCTGCTCCAACTTTAAAATTAGAATATGGCGACCAGGAATATTTTAACGCTTTTTTCGCATGTTTTAATAACAATCGGTCGCTTTTCGACAACTCTTTCGGCTTTTCAAAAACCGTATATTGCACTTGCCAAGTCTGTTCTTTCATAAATGTGATGGTTGAATTTTTTTTAAAATAATAACATCAAAACACTTAGGTCTTTGCTTTAGAACTAATATCTTGCACTTTTTTTAAGCAATCCTTTTATTTGTCAGGTTATTTTTATTAAAAATAAGCTAAGCAAGTTAGGGAAATTACTTGAAAGGTTGTGTACAAAATCGAGATAATCGAAATAATCACGCCAATCGAAACAATCAAAACATGAATAGTATATTAATTATAGGTGCAGGACGTTCTTCTGCCGCATTGATTCATTACGTTTTAGAACAAGCGAAAAAGTACGGCTGGGACGTAACTGTCGCGGATGCTGACCCCAAGCAAGCGGACAAAAAAGTAGATGGACACCCGAATGGTCGCGCTGCGTGGTTAGATGTGATGAAGGTGAATGATCGACGGGATTTAATTGGTCGTGCAGATATTGTAGTATCGCTTTTGCCAGCGCATTTGCACATCGAAGTTGCACACGATTGTATCAAATTGAAAAAGCATTTAATCACCGCTTCCTATGTCTCCAAAGAGATGTATCAACTGGGTGATGATGCCCGTGACCGCGACTTGATTTTTATGGGAGAAATGGGACTCGACCCGGGTATCGACCATATGAGTGCGATGCAAAAAATCAATGAAATAAAGGAAAAAGGTGGTAAATTGACTGCCTTTCGTTCTTACACGGGTGGTTTGATTGCACCTGAGTCGGTCGGTAAAAATCCATGGAAATATAAGTTTACTTGGAATCCTCGAAACGTCGTTTTGGCGGGTCAAGGCACCGCGCAATACTTGGAGGATAGTAAGTTTAAATACATTCCTTATAATCGTCTTTTTAAAGAATATCGGAACATCGAAGTACCTGGTTTTGACGAACCATTTGAGGTGTATGCTAACCGTGATTCCTTGTTGTATCGAGAGACTTATGGTTTGAAAGACATTCCAAATATACTGCGTGGAACGATTCGTTATGACGGCTATTGTGATGCTTGGAATGCCTTGATAAAAATTGGTTTGACAGATAGTTCTTACCCAATTTTGGACTCAGAAAAACTAACGTATCACGAATTGATGGAAGCCTACGTTTCACCAATGCCGGGCTTGTCTGTGAAAGATAGAATCGCTGATTTGTTAGGGGAAACACCGCATTCGCCTGTTATGAAAAAGTTGGACTGGTTGGGTCTTTTCCGCAAAACGAAGATTAATTTAACGAATGCGACTCCTGCCTTGATTTTGGAAAATTTGCTGCTTGACAGGTGGAAATTGAACAAGAAAGACAAGGATATGATTGTGATGCAGCACGAATTTGAATATGAATTGAACGGTGAATCGCATGAAGTTCACTCCACGCTCGTGATGAAAGGTAAGGACAGCAGCGATACTGCAATGGCGCGTTTGGTTGGTTTACCCATGGGGATTTTGGTAAAACAAGTGATGCAAGGCAAAATCACGCAACCAGGTGTAAACATTCCTGTGATGAAGGAAGTTTATGATCCTGTTTTGGAGGAATTGAAAGAGTATGGAGTGGAGTTTATTGAGCGGGAGATTAGATAAAATTTATATTTTTTGTTTAAAACATGGTGATTTTTAAAATCACCATGTTTTCATCCCGAACGAATGAACAACATCTCTTCGCTTCAAGTTTTTAATATCTTCCGATTTGTTTCGACACTTCTTATCGGTGTGTTGTTGACAAAATTGGGCTTGTCAACGGCGGAGATTTCTATTTATGAGTTACTGATTTTTTTAAGTACGCTTGTCAGTTTCTTCTGGGTGATGGGCGGTCAAAATGCGTTTTTACAATATTTTCCAAAACTGGAAATATTGACCCAAAAAAAGGCATTCTTCAATGCTTTTTTACTATTTTTTGGATTCAGCATCGTTGCTGGGGCAATGCTTTGGATAGGCAAAAACTTCTTTTTTGACTACTTTAATAAGGGCGAAGAATTGCCGTATCTCCACCTAATTTGCTGGTACATTATTTTCAATACACCTGCCTTTTTAATTCACATTTATTACTTGGTTTTGGAACAATTTCAGCGACTATTGGTCTGGGGTGCGTTCACATTTGGCGGACAATTGTTGGCAGTTGTTGTGCCCATATTTTGGGGTTATTCCTTGGAAATGACATTTCAAGTCTTATTGATTTTATCGGTTCTTCGTTTCCTTTGGGCATTGCAAATTTTAGTAAAAAATGCCACTTTTCAAATTGATTTTTCTTTTCTGAAAAATTACATTTGGTTGCTTACGCCACTTTTGTTACAAGTCTTAATTGGGAACTCAGCAGAATACATCGATGGCTTAATTGTTCAAGCGAACGCGACGAGTAACAAGGCCTTTGCTATCTTTCGTTGGGGCGCTCGAGAGTTGCCAATTTCGTTGCTTTTTGTCGGTGCAGTGATGACCGCAATGATTCCAAAAGTCGCTGAAAATAAGGAAGCTGGTCTAGCCTTGATGAAGCAGAAAACGGATGAATTATCGCGATGGTTGTTCCCGTTGAGTATGGTATTGATGTTGTTGTCGCCGCTGCTTTTTCCAATTGCGTACAATGCAGATGCGGTAGAATCAGCGCAAATTTTCAATGTTTATTTGCTGATTTTGAGTAGTCGAATTTTGATGCCGCAAGTCGTCATTATGAGTCATCAAAAAAATTACTTTTTGGTCGTCAGCGCAATTGTTGAGATTGCTATTAATGTGGTTTTAAGTTTGATTTTGGTGAAAGTTTATGGCTTGGTGGGTATTGCTTTTGCGTCGGTCATTGCGTATCTAGTGGATAAAATTTTACTAATCATCTACAGTCATCAAGTCTTGAAAACGCCGGTTACAAAATATGTTTCTATTGGAAAATACTTTTTTTATAATGGACTTCTTTTTGCGAGTTATTTAGCGGCGGAAGCTATTTATTAAAATTCAGTTAGTTTTGCAACGTTGATTTTAATATCTGATGTTACGCAATAAACAACTACGAAGTAGTTAAGTAACACGTACTAATTAATCAGGTAAATTTTAAACATCTTTTCCGCTATTTTCCTTTAAAAAAGACTTCAATAAAAGGATTATTCAAGCATTTTTTAAAGAAAATTATCGAAAAAATCTTGTCTAAAAATTTTACCTGATTAATCACTACGTGTTACTTAAATATGAATAACCTCGGATGAAATCCGAGGGATAACGAAAAAGAGTGTCGCAACTCCGAAGGAGTTGAGTTTCCTCTTACAGGATTCAACTCTTTCAGAGTTGCGATACGTTTATTCATTCTCCGCAGATTGCATCTGCGGTTATTGATATTCAATCTCTTCGAGATTACCGCATCGTGTTATGCATTCAATAAAAAATCACCACTACATTTTCAACACTGCTTCCACTTTCTTCTTCAAAAACGGCACAATATCCTTTTCAAACCAAGGATTTTTCCACATCCAAATGCCATTTCTCGGCGAAGGGTGCGGCATCGGCAAATACTTTGGCAAGTATTCTTCCCAATGATTGACCGTTTCCGTCAATGTTCTTTTACGGTCTTTTTGAGTTAATATTTTTGAGCATAAGTACCTGGACATAAATAATCGAACAATCAAAGGAGTCACATTTAACCATTTTCGGAGGTTTTTCCGCTGGCATCGTCCCAAGGAATACTGCTGGCGTGGACTTTTCGACCTAGGGCTTGACCGATAATGAGAATTTTAGCTTCGGAATGTACGGTAATGACTGAGCGTGGTTCGTGCGGAAATAGTCGGTGCAGATGGTGCAATTTTTGACTTGCTGGAGGAGATTCATTGCTTGAGTTTTATAAAATATTTCGAGGGATTGCCTCACATTAGACCTTTATTTCTAAAAGCAAATAAACTTCAACTTCGTTTTCTTCCCTTCCCTTCTTTTCTAATAATTAAAAAGTAAAGACCAGTTGGTACATTTTCTCTTTTAAAACAACCTTGAATTTTAGAAAAAGTAAAATCATTCGTCACTTTTTTCCCAAAGGTATTATAAATATCAAAGTCTATTTTTGGAAAATGTGGACTTTCATTTTTTGGTAGTGTAACAAATGTGTACCACCATTTATTGAAAAAGTGATTTATTACCGTGTAAACGAAGGTTCTTTTAAGTTTGAGAAGCGAGAAAATCGTAAGATTTTCGAACTTTAAAAAACACAGTGCGCGTTGCTTGCGGCAACGCGGGAGGGATTTTTATCCCTTAAAAATCCCTTTGATAAACAAAAGCACCTAAACTGTAAAAGTGCACATTTGTGGCACTACCCACTTTTTGAACAAAAACCATCCAAAACAGGGTTGGAATAAATGTAAAAATTAGCGGTTTTATTTAAAAAGTTAGTCGTATTGGTCAACACTGAAAAGTTAATTGTCACAAGGCTATCGCATACATTTTTTGCTGTTAAGTTTAGAAATATTGTTGCATCATTTCCAATTAAAATATTGGTATAAAAAGTACTGGTATCAATGTCTAAATTCAGCGTTTTACTGGTGTCCGATAAAACAATCAAATCGATGAAAATAACGCTATCATAACCATTTTGAGATAAATAATGGAATTGATACAAATCCGCGTCCACTAATTCATTTCCATTAAAATTAAAACTCTCGCTTTCACAAATTTCCTCAAAAAAAGTAGTCGGGGAGGAGCTTGAAAATTCAATGCTTATTGGTTCAGGAATTGTTGCACAACCATTTATTAAATTAGTTGTAATTAATTGATAATCATTTGATTATGTAATCATTAATTGTGGAGAAGTTGCTCCTGGGATTTCCAGTCCACTGTGCTGCCATTTATAGCTAATTTTTATCGACAATGACAATGAATCCATTTTGGCGAATGATGTAAAAACGGTTGTCATTGGCAGGCATTTCAAAGCCAAGTAACCACGGGTAAGAACCGCCAATTTCAGTCAACGAAATATTTTGACCAAAGATTGAAATGCTTGTAAAAAATAGGAATAAGCTGAAAATGAACTTTGTCATAGCGTTTGTTTTGTCTGTTGGTTGTTCTGGTGCAAAGGTGAGAGAAAGAATTTGAAATAGAAAAGACAAAATTGGTGGTTTCTCAAATTTTTATGGTTGAAAAATGTTTTAAATTGTTGATAATAAGATACTTATGGGTTTTGTCTTCAAAATTAAATGCGATTTTTGAAGGATGATTTAATTTGGGATTTAAAAAAAAGTAACAATTTAACCTGATTTTTAAACATTTCATCAGCTATCATCATTTAGAATCCAACGAATAAGTAATAAAAAGTGTTAGTTTTGCACGCGAAATCTTAAAAAAAGACCAATCAGTCTTTTCTGTTAATAAAACCAGTCAGATTATGTTATTACAAATTTTTAAATCAAAAATCCACCGAGTACAGATAACTGAAGCGAACTTGAATTACGTGGGTAGTATCACGATTGACGAAGACTTGATGGATGCTTCTGGTTTGTTAGCCGGCGAACGAGTACAAATTGTTAATAACAACAATGGTGAGCGAATTGAAACTTACGTTATCAAAGGCGAACGAGGCAGTGGCGTGATTTGCTTAAATGGTGCAGCTGCGCGGCGAGCAGAAGTTGGCGATGTAGTTATCATTATTGCATATGCTTTTATGACGCCGGAAGAAGCGAAGAATTTTACGCCGAAAGCGATTTTTCCAGGAGAAGGGAATAAGTTGGTATAGGTCATTCATGGTTCCATTGTTAGATAGTTTTATGGTTGGGCGTTATTCATTGATTGAGAAATTACGCGATAATTCCCTACTTTTGAGGTAAAAGAAAAAGTATGAAAAAGAAATTATTTGATGTACTGAAATTCCTATTCTTTTTGGGAATTGGGTCAGCGATTTTGTTTTGGGTGTACCAAAAACAGGATGTTGCCTACCAAGACCAATGTGTGCAGGATGGAGTTCCCGCAGCAGATTGTAGCTTGATAGGGAAAGTGATTACAGATATTGGTTCGGCGGATTATTTCTGGATGAGTTTGGTATTTGCGGTATTTGTGATTAGCAATATTAGTCGTGCAACACGTTGGGTGATGCTGCTGCGACCAATGGGATATACTCCGAAATTAGCGAACGCATTTTGGTGTACGATGATTGGTTATTTAACGAATTTGGGCGTACCACGAGCGGGAGAATTGATTAAATCTGCGATGTTGAGTAAATGGGAAGATATTCCTGTTGAAAAGGTAATGGGGACAGTCGTGACGGATAGAATCGTGGACGTAATTTCGCTAGCAGTGGTGATGGGACTGGCGTTGTTGGTAGAGTATGACACTATATATAGTATGGTTGTGGGCTTGATGGGCGGCGAAGAAGTAGCTGCAGAAACTGGCGGGCCAAGCATTTTGATGTGGTTGGCTGGCTTGGCGATTTTAGGTGTTGTGTTATTGGTCATATTTTTTCAACGACTTTCAGAAACACGTATTTTTAAAAAAATAAAAGAGATTGCCAAAGGCTTTTTTGAAGGCATTCAGACTGTTCGGAAATTGGAAAAACCAGGTTGGTTTGTTTTTCATAGCGCGAATATTTGGTTTATGTATTTTCTGATGATGTACTTTGGGTTGAAAGCCTACGAACCAGTTTCGCACCTCGATTGGGGCGCGGCATTAGTGCTATTTGTAACCGGAGGATTGGCATTTTTGATACCCGCGCCTGGAGGCATGGGGTCTTATCATTTGATGATAACGGAAGTTTGCGAAACGATGTATGGCATTGATGGCGCGGATGGTTTTGCGTACGCGAATATCCTTTTCTTTTTTATACAAATATTGACGAATGTGGTGCTTGGCGTAGCGGCGTTGATAATCTTACCAATAATTAATCGAAAGAAAGATTGATTGGGTTTTAATTTACGTTTCCTAAACTTTAAAAGTTTAGGAAACGTAGTGGACCAATGAACTTAGTCAACTAAATCAAAGAAAAAATGAATCCTACAGAATTAAATAACCTTATTAAAAAACGGCGGTCAATCTTTCCGAAAACGTATAACGACCAGCCGATTCCGCGCGAAACTGTTGAGCAAGTTTTAGAAAATGCAAATTGGGCACCGACGCATAAATTCACCGAACCTTGGCGTTTTAAGGTGTTTTATGGTGAAAAAGCATTGGCACGGTTGGGTGATTTTTTGGCGGCGAAGTATAAAGCGGAGATGCCTGCAGACAAATTTTCGGAAACAAAATACAAGAAATTAAGTCAAAATCCACGGCGTTCGGGCTGTGCCATTGCTTTGTGTATGCAGCGCGATGTGGAACAGCGAGTGCCAGAATGGGAGGAAATTGCTTCGACGGCTTGTGCGGTGCAAAATATGTGGTTGACTTGTACGGCGAATAATGTGGGCTGCTATTGGAGTTCGGCAAAGATGTTGCAAACAGCGAACGAATTTTTGAATTTGCAGGAAGGCGAACGGTGTTTGGGATTGTTTTTTATGGGCAATCATGACTTGCCTGAATTGCCAGGGAAGCGGAAGACGATAGGGGAGAAAGTGGTTTGGATGGACGAATAATTCAATACCCAACCCTTTTCAGAGAATCGCTGTCTTTCTCTAAGTCACGCGTTGTGATACTCATTCAACAATATGAAAACCACGATTTGCCTTTTTCAAATACTGCTTTTTTGCATCACAAATATTTCGATTGGACAAAGCTATTTTAAAATTATCGATACCCCGCAAGGCAGTTATTATCAGCAGATTCAGACCTTTCCAAACGGTGACCTTCTTGTCGCTGATAAACTATTTGATGAAGACCAACCCTTTGCGGCAAAGCATATTGCACTTTTACGAATTAATGAATGTGGGGAAACGCTTTGGGCAAAAAGCTATAAAAGTAATGCATGGATTATTGCTTTTGAGAAAATGAATATCAATGAGGCAGGAGAAATTTTCATTCTTGCCGATTGGTATTCTAGTAGTGTTTTTCGAAAAGGAATTTTGAAGTTATCCCCAGAAGGCGATTTATTGATTGCTAAAAGATTTCATGTTCTCGACGCGCAATTTACCGATTCATATGACCTTCAGGTTCGAGACGGTCGAGTAATGGTTTTTAGTTTTTTGCAATACATTCCTAATCTACAATTTAATCATATTTTTTTATTGGATGAAGACCTTAACCTGCTTTGGAATAAACGAATTTCCCCTAATAAAGCTTTTGGTGAAATTCTATTCACAAGTGATTTAGGAATGCTTTACCAAACGGGGAATACGCTGATAAAATTGGATGCAACAGGCAATGCTCAATGGGCAAATACGATAGAAGAAGTCAATGGTGTTGCTAGTTTTTCAAAACCTTTGGAAGTGACAGACGGCTATATTTGGGGAGTATCTTCACCGATTGGGTATCTTTTTTTTAAAATAGATTTTGCTGGAAATTTAATTTGGAAATCTGATAAAGTATTGCCTTTCAATGTTTCAGCAGAACTTGAACTGAGGGAAAATGGCGATGTATTGGCGGTTTACAGTTCTGGAAATCCAACCTTACCGACCTATTTTACACTTTCTTCAACTGGAGAAATATCGGAACAGCACCGACTCTCTGTTGATTTTACGTTAAACACAGGCTTTGTTTATTCGACTCTTAATGATGATGAACGCGTCAATCTTTTGGGCAATATACAAATGAATTTTCAGGAAGAAAACGCCAATAGAGACTTCTTGATGCAGTTTGATTTAAACCATCCGAATAGCGATTGCTTGTCTTGGGAAACGCTTGACAATACTATTGAAAATGATGTAGAATTGACGATGCTCTCTATAGAAACTACAGTTGAGGATTTTGAATTAGAGGAAGAAAATCCTACTTCTATTGTGGTTGAAAACCTCGATATTGTTTTTACAGATGTTTGCGAATTGGAAAAAAAGGTGGTGTCTGAAATCAAAGATACGCTCTTGAATTGCTTTGATAGTTGGACAATTGACTTGCCGGCTGCTGATTTTATTTGGGAAGACGGCAGTAATGAAAACCCGCGTATATTAACGTTGTCGGGTAATTATCTTGCAACCAAAACGAGTTGTTTGAAGGAGTTGACTTATGAATATCAATTGACTAAAAATCAGTGTGCCTGCGATATTTTTCTACCCAATGTTTTTAGTCCAAATGAAGATGGAATGCATGATAATTTTCAAATTTATAGTGATTGTGAAATTGTCCAAATGGAGCTACAAATTTTTAACCGTTGGGGCGATTTACTATTTGAAAGTACGAACGCTAATTGGGATGGTACTTTTAATGGAAAAGTGGTGAACGCTGGTGTTTATGTTTTAAAATTAACGGCGCAGACGAGTGATGGAATTGGGGCGATTTATGATTTTGAGAAGTTTCAGTCGATTACGGTGTTATAAAATTGTGTTTAAGTATTTATGTGTTAGTGTGTTTTGCTTTTCGAATCAACATTAACACATAAATACTTAAACACAATTTTATCTTACCGTATCAAAGTCGCATACCCCTTATACTCATGCGGCGTCCCTCTCGGTCCAGTAAATACCACCGTATATATGTACGTCCCATCTTCCGCAAGTCGCCCGTCGTTATTTAATAGTCCATTCCACTTTTCAAGTGGGTCATTTGTTGAATAAACTTCCGAACCCCAGCGGTCCCAAACACTCATTCTGAAATTGGTAATGCCGGGAAGCAAGCCATTGCCAAGGAAAAAGTCATTGACCGTATCTTCATTCGGCGTAAAAGCATTGGGCATGTGGAAAAAGACCAATGGCACGACGTCGATGAGTTGTACAATCGTGTCTTTACAATCTTCAGGGTGCGTAATAATTAACGTGATTTCTTGCCAGCCCGTATCCAGAAAATTCATGACTGGATTTTGGTCATGTGTCACTAAATTTCCATTTAAAAACCATTCCCAGGCAGCAGCATTTTGTGATTCATCGAGAAAATTAACCTCCGGGTCAATATTGGTCGCAAAGGCTGGGTCGAAGGAAAAATCAGCAACTGGCGGACTTTGAATTTCAATGAGACTTTCAAAAACAGTATCAATTTGGCAACCAAATGGCGAGATAATTTCTAAAGAAACATCAAAAAAGCCAACCGAATCGTAAACGTGCGTCGGGCTAATTGCATTGATGGAATCGCCGTCACCAAATGACCAATTGATGGTATAAGTATCGTTAATTGGTTCAGATAAATTGGTGAAAAGGACTTCCGCAGGCGGGCAGCTAACCACGTCATTCGGCGCAATCACAATGAGGGCAGGTACCGGTTTGTAGGAAAGTGGACGAATCTTTGTATCTTCACATCCATTGGCATCCACAATATCTAATTGCACAAAATAGTCGTCGGCATCTTCATAAATATGCGTTGGCGAGTGAAAAGTATCCATCAAACCATCGCCAAAACTCCAGTCCCAAGAAACCACTTCTCCTGCACCTCCAACAAAATAAGTGGAGTCGCTAAAAAATACTGGTCCAGCGACACAAGTATCATAATCAAAATTAAATTCAGCAACCACTTCTGGAAAAATCCGTACTTGCACATACGCCGTATCGCTACAATCTGACCCTGGATTCAGTAACAAAACGCCATCATAAACCCCATGTGCTGGAAATTCAATCGTTGGACTCCAATCGGTAAAGGTCTCTAATTGTCCATCAATTTCAAATTCCCAATAGTATAAATCAATGAATTCTTCTTGAAAACTCAAATTCTCAATAAAAACATTAAAATCATCACATTGCGTAATCGTATAAATACTGCCCGTTAAATTTTCATTAATGACTGCCTCAATCTGCGGTTCACAATTGGCAACATTGAATTGAAAATCACGACTAATCCGACTCAACAACTGCCCATTTCTAAATTCACTGACGCAAACACCAACCACAAATTGTCCTTGAATTTCGGGCGTACCCGACAACATCCCAGTTACAGGATTGACCGTCACGGCAGGATTTCCAGCCATCGGATTCAGTACATTATACGGTGGATTGATAAAGCTAACAGGTGTGTAAGGCGGCGGACAAGCAGGATTTGGTACGATACCATCACAAGCATTTGGGTTACCTCCACCTAAGCCACTTTGACCTCCTCCCGTGAGTGGCGCGCACATTTCATAAATCAATTGGTCACCATCAGCATCGGTCGCCGAGTGATCAAAAATTAGTGGCTCACCCGCACAAATTAAGATAGGTGGAAAAGAATTAAAAACAGGACTGTTGTTACAAACGGCTTGTGATTCTGGCGTAATTTCAACCGTAAATGTTGCGCCAATTTCCCCAGGGGTTTGAATATTCGTCACCGTCGCATTTCGACAGCAGCGTTGATAGGATATGGTGTAGCTGTCGGCAGATGGCCAATCTGCAAAGGTATATTCCCATTCATAAATGCCTTCTTCCACACAGAGATTGTCTGGTAAAATTAAGCAAGGGTCGGTAATTACTGGCTCAATATCGGTGATTTCAGGAAAGCCTCCACTAATGGTTTCTATCTCGACATCGCCTTGATAAATGGTAACTGGCGGGCTAAAATCAAATCCCGCTCCCGTCAAATCACTGCAATCGCGATAAACAATCATGGTGAACTTATACGTGCCACCACCCAAACATTCGTAGGTGACGACTCCGCCAATGATGTGTTTTGCAAAAATTGGAGTTGTGCAAAAAAGAAAAAATGGGAGAAGTAAGTAAAGGTGCTTCATTTCGTTTTAATTAAAAATTAAGGAACGCGAAATAAATATCCTGTCAAAAGGTGTAGGTTATTTTTTTATCGTTACCTGATCGTGAAAAATGAAGAATTTAGTTATTGAACAGGAGCAAAAAAGGGAAGTGAGAAAATCTTATGATTTTCTCACTTCAAAAAACACATTACGCGCTGCTGTAGACAGCGCGGGTTCGGTATTGAGAGATAAAAACGGTTTTTGCAAAACCGTTTTTATCTCTCAAACTCCCTTTGTTTTAGAAAGCAAGCGTTCATTCTTAATTCTTAATTAGAGATATTATCGTATCAAAGTAGCGTACCCTTTTAAGTTAAAAGATTCGCCACGCGGGCCAGTAAAAGTCACCACGACCACATAGACCCCTTGTTCTGATTTCCGACCTATATTGTCCTTCCGTCCATTCCATCCTTCGCGGAAATCCTCCGTTTCAAACAATTTTTCCCCATAGCGATTCCAGATGGAGAGATTGAAATTAGTCGCTCCTTCCATTACACCATTGCCAAAGAAAGAATCGTTTGTACCATCGCCGTTGGGCGTGAAAGCATTTGGTAAATAATATCGGACTTCAGGAAAAATATCAAGAATTACAATCGCCGTATCGGTACAACCACTTTCGTGGAAAACGACCTGCTGAATGATTTGCATGCCTGTATCAGGAAAGGTGAAAATAGGATTAATTTCCTGAGAATCTCCAACATCACCAAATTCCCAAAGCCACTTAATCGCGTCAATAGATTGGTCGGTAAAAGTCACCGTCGGTTCAATGCTACTCGGATTCTCTGGTGTAAATGTAAACCCTGCAACTGGACTTGGCAAAATTGTGATGAAATCATTCCAGAATGTGTCGGTTTGACAACCAATTGGTGATACAATATCCAAAGAAATACTATAAACTCCCGCATCTTCATATACATGCGTCGGGTTAATTGCACCGCTGCTATTGCCATCGCCAAACGTCCAAGTGATTTCGTAGGTCGAATCAATCGGGAAGGATAAGTTATCGAAAACGACCGTTCCTGGCGCACATCCAATAAAGCTACTGGGTTCGACAACAATCAAAGAAGGGACTGGAAAGTATTCGATAAATTGAGTCGTCGCATTGGTGCAATCATTGGTATCTGTGACCATCAAAGTAACGGGCAAATTGCCTGGAACTTGATAAATATACGTTGGGTTTTGCTCAACAGAAATCCCGCCTTCTCCAAAACTCCAATTCCAATCCGTAATCGTATTTGGACCTGCATCCGAGAAGGATAAATCTGTAAATTGCGTTGGACCAGCCACACAAGTATCATAGGCAAATTCAAAATCAGCCGTTATTGCCGGAAACACTTCGACTTGCAAACGCGCAGTATCATTACAGGGCAAACCTGGGTTCAAAATTAAAAATCCATCATAGATTCCTTCTCCTGGAAAATCAACATTTAAGGCATCAAAAGTGCTGCGTGTAATTATCGAACCACCAGGTAGAAAAAATTGCCATTCTTGCGCATTAATATTAGAAACAATCGTACTTTGATTGATAAAATCTATCCCAAATGGACCACATGCTCGCACATAATAAACCTGTTCGTTATCGACATTCAACAACTCTGTTTCCTGAATATCTGCAATCACTGTCGGCGTACAATTGGCAACATTAAATTGAAAATCTCGCCGCACGGTACTAATTAAAACACCATCACGGTATTCCTCCACACAAACGCCTACAACAAATTGCCCTGTGGCAATTGGCACGCCCGAAATTAATCCCGTCATTGGGTCAATCATCACTTGCGGATTTCCTGCCATCGGATTGTCAAACGAATAAGTAGGAGCAAGAAATGGCAGGGCATTATAGGGTGGTGGCGCATCTGGGTCTGGCGCAACGCCATTCAAGGTTGTGAAAGATTGGGTATCATCTCCACCGCCTAAAAATGGGGTGCAAAATTGATAAACTAAAGAATCTCCATCAATATCCGTTGCCGAATGGTCAAAATCAATATCGACGCCATTACAAATCACAATCGGTGGGAAGTCCGAAAAAACGGGACTATTATTACAAGATTGCTGCGCTTCCGGTATCAATTCAATGGTGTAAGTCGCGCCCGCTTGTCCGGGTGCAACGATATTAGTAATCGTATTATTTCTACAACAACGTTGATACGAAACGGTATAACTTTGGGTACTGGAAGGCAAGTTTCGAGTGAAGACATAAACGCCTTCTTCCGCACACACATTCGGTGGTGTCGTCAAACAAGGATTACTCAAATTAGGCTGAATACTGGTGACTATCGGTGCATCCAATTGAACAACTTCAAACTGAGAAGTGCCATTAAAAATCGTAACCGTCCCATCCAAAGTTGCTCCTGAGGTACAGCCATCAATTTGTGAATCAAAGCAAGCCCCGCCGCCATTACAGTCTCGATAAACCTTCATCGTGAACCGATATTCGTTATTTCCCAAGCATTCATAGGTGATTTCACCTCCAATAATGTGGGCCGCGAAAAGAGATGGACTTCCAAAAGTTGCTAAAAATAGCAAGGGGATGATGTTTTTAAATCTATTCAAATCTGGTGATTTCCGGTTGCGGATTGCGAGTTGCGGGTTGCGGTTACGGGTTGACAAACAAGGCGTGTACCTATCTAGTTTGTCAACTCATAACCCGCAACTCGCAACTCGCAACTCACAACAGTTTAAAATTTCTTTAACGCTTTAAACAATACTGTCTAAATTTTAAAGTTTATAAAATTGTCGCCAATTTTTTTAAAAACAATTGAACAATCTGAATTCGAACATTGTTATGCGATTTTTTTTCAAAATGGTCAATGTATCGCTGACCGCTTTTAAAAAAAACGAAAGTTCAATTTATGTAAACTTATTCTATCAAACTTGTTTCTGTGCCTCAATATTGTAAAATTGCAAGATAGGAAACAAAAATGATTTACTCATTAACTCGATTAACTTGATTTTCTCGATTTTCTCGATTGCGCAAAATAAAATTTCTGCACCAGCAATCGAGAAAACCAAAATAATCGAAACAATCGAATCAATCACTAAACCCATGCTAACGCTCGCTAATGACACTCTACGTATGACATACGATTACGACTTTCATCCAGTCTTAAATACGCTCGGTTCGGCTGGTATTATTCTCTTTCCAACAGATATCAATTGGGGAATTGGCTGCGATGCCACCGACCTGGTTGCCATTGAAAAAGTAGTCAACTTGAAAAATAAGATTCGTCAAAATCCACCGATTTTACTAGTATCTTCTATTGAAATGCTAAGAAATTATGTAACACATCTGCATCCTCGTATGGAAACTTTGCTGATGCATCACATCCGTCCTTTGACAATTGTATATGAGCAAGCACAAAACTTACCTACCAACGCTTATGCAGACGGTGGAAATGTGGCAATTCGTTTGGTGCAAGACAATTTTTGTAAAAAAATAATCGAGGAATTTGGTAGACCTGTGCTCTGTACTTCTGCAAGAATTGGTAATGCGCCGATTCCAAATCATTTTGGTGAAATCAGTTCTGAAGTATTGACGCAAGTCAACTTTATCGTCAAATATCGCCAAGGAGATAAGGATATGGGCGAAAAATCAGTTGTTGCTCGCTTATCCAATGCACAGAATGCGGAATTAGAATTTTTGAACTAAAAATTATTTAAGTAACGGTAAAATAATAAGTCCACTATCTGGCAACATTTATTTTGGTCTTTTTCTCCACTTCGGTCGAAATGACAAAAGATGTTTACTTTTGAAATAGGAGTTATCTCTACATAATGACTGTTTCAAAAGTGGAAAATAAGGGCAAAAGAAATACTTGATAGATGGCGGAGCTATTTTTTTACCGTTACTAAGTAACTCGGATTTCCAATCTGAGCAGCAGTCTTTGGGGGCTCTAGCCCCGAATTATCAGAATCAAACTATGAAAATTCAATCAACAAAATCTAAGCGGTGGGTTTCTTCCCATCGCTTAGGCTGAAAATTCATTTTTTTTCTAAAATTTAGCCTACTTTTGTCCTTTTCTATAAAAACAATTTTTATCTATTAAGAAGCGGGTAAAATAAGTGATTTTATGCAAATGAAAATTTTCACAATTCAATCAAAAAGTCTGGAAGATACGACTGAAATTGCTCAAAAAATAGCACCTTTTTTTCATAAAAAGGACATTGCTGTTTTTGAGGGAAATCTCGGTACGGGTAAAACCCACTTTGTCAAATTTTTAGCGGCAGCCCTTGGGTATGAAGGCTTGGTGACGAGTCCGACCTATACGATTGCTTCTGTTTATGATTGGGCAGATGGTAAAATTTTGCACATTGATGGCTACCGACTGACGAGTTTATCTGATTTTGTCGATTTGGGTTTAGAGGAGTATTTTGAAGAATCCATTTCGATGATAGAGTGGGGCGGCGAATTTGAGGAAGAATTTTCTGATTATTTAAAAATAAAATTGGAATATTTGGAAGCCGAAATGAGCCGAAAAATTACGTTTTCTTACGTTGGTGAACGTTGGGCGAGTGATTTTGAAAAAATTAAAAACAGCTTAGGCAATGAAAAATAAATAAGCAATCAATTCTGGCGAAGTAATTCTTTCTTTTTAGGAATTTAAAAAATCAGTGCATAGCCATAGCTACGGACTTAGTTTTTTTTAAAAAGGTAAAAGGACAAGTCAGAATAATAGATTATTTATTTTCTGTTCTCTTACAAAAAATTCAATAATGAGTTTGTTACTTGGGTTAGAAACGGCCTATTCCCCTTATGGAATAGTGATTGGAAAAGGGCAAGAAGTATTGTTTGATTCAACAACAATCGAAGAATTTGAGGAATCTCGCGATGTGGCGATGATAACGAAAGTCGGCTTAGAAAAAGTAGGTGCGACCTTGCAAGATGTTTCAAAAATCATTGTGAATACTGGACCTGGGGGTACGAGTTCTGTGCGGACAGGCGTAGCTTTCGCCAACAGTTTAGCCTATTCTTTGAAAATCCCCATTTGTTCGGTTAATTTCTTTGAATTGATATGTGAAGACGTTTGGAACAAACACCAAGTTCCCGTTGTTTGTACCACGAAGTCAACGAAAAACAATCTGTATGCAGCTTTGTATGAAGATGGAAAATTGGTCGCAACGAGATATGGTTCTTTCGAAGAAACCTTAGAAAAAATGATTGGTGACCGCCCAAAGTTTGCCGTCGTTGGTTTTCATCGAGAAAAAATTGTCGAATATTTTTCTAATAAAACGGTCATTGATACGGAGATTAAATTGGCAACTTCCCGCTTTTTAATTGAAAGAAGTGATTCATTTATTAATAGAGCGGTTTCTTATCCAGAAATTGCGACACCAATAACTGATCAATCAAGTATTTTTTATGAATAAAGTTTCTTGGGGAATTAAGGACTACTTAGGAATGCGAATTAAATAAAATTAGATTCTTGAGAGAGCGGTTTTGTTCTTCCTTTTTGCTTTGAAAGTACGATTTATGTCGATATAATTAGCATTTTTAAAGTGAAAAATGAGGGCAAAACCGCTCTCTCAATAGTCTGAGTTTATTTAATTCGCATTTCTTAAAGTCAATGTCTTCGCCAAATGATGAATTATAAATGATGAACGATAAATTTACAATAAGATAGATTTGTATTTATATGATTACTAAATAAATACATAACTCTGTTTTCAATTATTCATCATTTATAATTCAACATTCATCATTTGGCGAAGACATTGTAAAGTAATACCCTTAATAAAATGCCGAGAAACGCTTAATTTATTTCAAAAGAATGAGTAAAATCGATAAAATAATAACCTGTTTACAAGGCGGCGGTGTTGTCTTGATTCCAACGGACACCGTGTATGGATTGGCGGTAAAACCAGGTGACGAAGTAGCTGCACAGCGACTTTATGAATTGAAATCACGTCCACCCAGATTGAATTTACCGATAATGGTGGCGTCGAAAGAAGACATTGAAAAATTAGGTATCGAAGTGAATGCCACTGCTGATAAACTGCTAAAATCTTCATTTATGCCTGGCGCATTGACGTTGATAATGGGTTTCAAAAACGGCAAGCGAGCAGCGTGGTTGGCAGGGCGTGAAGAAGTCGCGATTAGGATTCCAAATGACGAACAATTATTGGCAATTTTGCGAAAAGCAGGGCCGCTATTGGTTACAAGTGCGAATAAAAGTGGGAATCCAACACCGACTGTTGTCCCTCAAATTTTAAAGGAATTGAATGGAAAACCCGACCTAACCATTGACGGTGGCACGGTTGAAGTCATTCCATCAACAATTATTAACTGTCGAACCAATCCTCCGAAAATCGAGCGCGAAGGAAAAATTCCAGCAGCGGATTTATTCGATTTTTTAGTAGATTAGAGAAGTCAGACCATTTCATTGTCAGTCATCAGATAGAATACCTATTCTATCTGACTTCTGACAATGAAATGGTCTGACCTCTGAAAAATGACTTCTGACCTCTAAAAAAAAGTTATGAAAGAATTAGTTTTAGGCATCGAAACATCTTGTGATGATACGGCGGCGGCAGTGGTGACGCCCGAGGGCGAAGTGCTGTCTTCAATTATCGTTTCGCAAGAAGAAATACATTCCAAATTTGGCGGCGTTTTTCCTGAATTGGCGGGACGGGCACACGTTTTAGCCATCATTCCAGCCGTCGAAAAAGCGTTGAATGAAGCGGGCATTACACCGCAAGATATTCAAGCAATTGGTGTCACGCGGGGTCCAGGATTGGTCGGTTCTTTATTGGTCGGCTTGCACACCGCATCTGGCTTAGGCATGGGCTGGAACAAACCAGTTATCGGTATCAATCATTTACGGGGACATTTACGGAGTGCAGATTTAGGTGAAAAACGGGTGGAATATCCCGCGGTGGTGATGCTCGTTTCGGGTGGACATACTTTTTTAGCCTATATGAAAAGTGCGACCGATATTGATTTACTATCCTCTACTCGCGACGACTCTGTCGGCGAATGCTACGATAAAGTTAGTCGAATGTTGGGCTTAGGTTACCCCGGCGGTCCAGTTGTTGACCGCACCGCAAAAACAGGAAAACCAACGATTCCATTCCCTCGACCCATGTTGCACAAAGGCTTAGAATTTTCTTTTTCTGGTTTGAAATCAGCGGTCGCTAGATATTTAGACCGTCTCGAAGAACCGCCTGTTGTCGAGAATGTTGCAGCCTCTTTTGTGGAGTCTGTTATGGAAATTTTGATAACGAAAGCCCGTCGAGCGATGCTGAAATATCCTTGTACTTCTCTGGTAATCGTAGGTGGAGTAGCGGCGAGTCCACAGTTGCGGTCGGAAGCACAGGACCTATGTGATGAGATGGGCGCGAAACTTTGCTTGCCTCCAATCAAATGGTCAACGGATAATGCGGCGATGATTGGACTCGCGACTTGGGATTATATCAAATTGGGAATTCATCCGCCGGTGCAGCCTGCTTTGGGATTGTCGATGGATAAGTTTTAAAAAAATCCTTTCCTCTACGCTATGCAAATTGAAAAATTAATCACCACCTTCGCTTACAACCAAAAAACGGTTGAACTCACGCCCAATCGAGTGAACCGTTTCGATGAATTTTATGCTGATTTCAAGCTTACCGAAATTAAAGGCAAAGCCAAAGGGCATCGCTTGGAACTGACGATTCATCCAAAGGAAGACCTCGTTTTGGAACACCTTCGTTTTAAAATGCCGCATCTTTTCGAGCCAAAAGAAACCATTTTTTGCAATGGTTTCCAAAGTTGGTCGGAAAGCCGCGAGTTTCATCAAAAAGAGCGCATTGAAAAGTTGCGAAAAGTGGCTTATCCCATCATGAAAAATTATGGCGATACACATTTGGATTTGGTCGAACGCGGAGAAGGAATCTTTCATTCTTGGACGTATAGTTATTTGCGGCAGCATGCGTTTAAAATGCAATTTATTGGTTCGTTGAATGAGCAAACGGGTTTCACGTTGATTCAATACAGCACGAATAAGCAGTCGGTTGTGATTGATAAGGAGTGTCAGGGAATGAAATTGACGCATTCGTTTCCGGTGTTGGATATGATTATTTTGGAAGGCGATGATGCGTCGGTTTTTGATACTTATTTTGAAAAAATGGACATCAAAAAGCCCAAAGCAAAACCTGCAACGGGCTGGACGAGTTGGTATAATTACTACACCAATATTTCTGAGGAAATTATTCTAAAAAACCTGGATGCCTTCGCTCAAAAAGAGGCTAAAATCGACTTTTTCCAAATAGATGATGGCTGGCAAAAAGACGTTGGGAATTGGTTGAGTACCAAAGATAATTTCCCAAATGGAATGGGTGCCGTTGCTCAAAAAATCCATGCAAAAGGCTACAAAGCAGGACTCTGGCTTGCGCCGTTTATCTGTGAAAAAAAATCAGATATTTTTCAGAATAAAAAGCATTGGCTACTTAAAGATACGAATGGAAAACCTGTAAAAGCAGGGTATTCGTCAGGTTGGAGTGGTCATTTTTATGCGCTTGATTTTTACAATAATGAAGTACAAGATTATTTGATAAAGGTGTTTTTTAAAATCTTGTCTACCTGGAATTTTGACTTAGTAAAATTAGATTTTCTCTATGCCGTTTGCATCTTGCCACGACCGAATAAAACGCGTGGTCAAGTGATGAACGATGCGCTACAATTCATCCGTCATTTGGTCAGCAATAAGTTGATTCTGGGCTGTGGTGTGCCTTTGGGTTCGTCTTTTGGCTTGGTGGATTATTGTCGAATTGGCGCGGATATTCATTTGGAATGGGAGCATAAACTATTGAAATTTTTGGGCAACCGCGAACGCGTTTCGACAATTCTTTCTTTGCGCACGACTTTGGGGCGTTGGCAATTGAATGGGCGGGCGTTTTTGAATGACCCGGATGTGTTTTTGTTGCGGGATGAAAATTTGAGGTTGACGGAAGCACAAAAGCATACTGTTTTGATGATTAATGTCTTATTAGGTGGGTTGCTTTTTACCTCAGATTTCGTTGGGGATTATTCTGATAAGAAATGGGCAGAGTTTAATCATATTTTTGAGTATCAAAATGCAGGAGTGAAAACGGTGAAAAATCAGGGACGTGACCTTTATGAGATTGATTTTATAAAGGATGGACAAAGGATGACGGCATTTTGTAATTTAAATGAAAATCAGCGGTTGGTTATTTTTCAAGATAAAAAATTGACGTTGCAGCCGTTTGAAACGCAGCTGTTAATGGAATAAAAATGGTGCGTGTTGCCTGCGGCAACACGGGGTAGGTTTTTGAGGATGGAGAATGATTTTTGCAAAATCATTCTCCATCCTCAAACGCCTCTTCTAACACACACAAATCTATTTAATCATTCTAGAAATTTCTCGCACTTTTGAATCAGTTCCGATAAGATATTTTTAGTCGCCAGAGGATTCACAAAAGTTGTCCTTAAAAACAGCCGCCCTCGCAATCTTGTTTGGACAATGAAAAAATCCCCTTCTTTTAAAATTTGCTCTCGAATTTTCGCATTTAAATTATCTAATGCTTCCTCCGACAATCCTTCTTTAATGACTCTAAAACACACAATATTTGATTCTGGAATAGCAACGCCGAGTTTAAAATTTGGATTTTCTGCGAGCATTTCTGCAAAGGTTTTTGCCAAATCGTAGAGGCAGTCGAGGTTATCTTCAAAGAGTTGTTCACCATAAGTTCGCAGCGTAAGAAATACACGAAATGACATCGATGTTTTAGTCAATTCAAACGTACGTTTAGCGAGATTATACCATTCGTGGTCGTCCGAATTTGACCATAAATAATCTGCTTTTTGAGCAAAAGTTTGATAAGAATCTTCTCCATTTTTAAAAACAACTGCCGTCACCAAAGTGGGCATCATCAACATTTTATGAAAATCTAAAATCACGGAATCTGCTCGTTCGATACCGTTCAAAAGTGGGCGATATTTTTTTGAAAATAAGAGCCCGCCGCCATGTGCTGCATCTACATGAAACCACAACTTTTTTACTTCACAAAAATCAGCAATGGCATTTAAATCATCGTGCGCTCCTGCAGAAGTCGAGCAAGCATTTCCGATAACACCGATGACTTTAATTCCTTGATTTTCAGTTTGTTGAAGAATATTTTCTAATTTAGAAACATCTATTTGAAAAGCATCATTCGACGGTACTTTAATCAAACCGGTTGCGCCCATACCCATTACTCGAATGGCTTTATCTATCGAATAATGCGCCTCTTCTGAAACTAAAAATGCATATTTTCTACCTTCAAATCCATGTTGCCAAACTTCGCGTTCAATCATTTTTGCTCGGGCGCAAAGTAAGGCAGTGAGGTTGCCCAACGTACCACCATTTGTCAAGAAACCATCTGCTTTTTCGATATCAATATTCATTTTGGAAGCGAGCAATTGAATCAAAATCCGCTCCATCGCTACGCCCGCAGTCCCTTGTTCATAAATGCCCATTCCAGTATCTAAAAAAGCACCAAAAAAATCGCCCAATGCCGCTAAGGGTAACGCCGCAGAAACCTGATGTCCCAGATATTTTGGATGATGAATGTGTGCCATGTCCTTGATAACTTCTTTGAAAAATTCATCAATATTCGGATTGGGAGCTGTCGCCAAATCTGCTTGCCATTTTTTAACTAAATCGGCAGGTTCATTCCAATTTAAAACTTTGGTAGAAGTATTTTTAGTTTGAATATCTTTTAAATAATCGGCTAAGATATTGACCAGATTGTATCCTTGTTGGCGAAAGGTCTCGGGATTATAGGCTTCTTTTAAAAGTGGTGTCATACTGGCTTTTTTAGCTTGATTTAAAACGGCTGCTAAGAAAATTGCAGCATCAATTTTTATAAATGGTAAAAAAGGAAGTTTCTATAGAAAAAGGAAATAAGAAACCCGAAAAATATTAGTGTGTTCGTGATTTTTTTTTAGGAAAGTATTCAGCAAAAACCACTATATTTATGCTCTCATAAGTAACAAGTAAACCAATTTCTGAGTAAAATTGTTGCTTGTTTTTATTTTAAAATATCAATAATGACAGACGAAAAACTGGAAGCCCTTCGCTTTCCCATTGGTCGATTGAATTATGACTCTGCCAATTTTGTAGCCAAAAAAACAAGCCAAATACAAACCTTAGAAGGATTGCCTCAAAAGATACGTGATATCGTTGCGCAATTATCGGAAGCTGATTTGAATATGCAGTATCGACCAGATGGTTGGACAGGGCGACAGGTAATTCACCACGTTGTGGATAGCCACATGAATGCTTACATTCGATTCAAATGGGCATTGACCGAAGACTCGCCTGTGATAAAAGCGTACGATGAAGCGGCTTGGGCGGAGTTGTCAGATTATATGGATACGCCTGTTGAAGTTTCCTTGTCTTTATTGGAAAATTTGCACAAACGTTGGGTGATTTTATTGAAAAAAATGACGGAAGAGCAATGGAATAACGAGATTGCGCATCCTGATTGGACAACTAACTTGAATATGAAATTTATGTTGGGGATGTATGATTGGCATTCGCGGCATCATTTGGGACACCTTTTTTTAATTAAAAATGGATAATTAATAATTAATAATTAAGAATGCGGATTAGATAGGATGGTTACACGGATTGAAGGGATAAAATGGATTTCAAATAGGTCAGGTGCATTTTTTTGTAAAAAAAACTTTTTGATAATTGGTAGTGTAACAAATGTGCACTACCATTTATTGAAAAAGTGATTTATTACCGTGTAAACGAAGGTTCTTTTAAGTTTGAGAAGCGAGAAAATCGTAAGATTTTCGAGCTTCAAAAAACACAGTCCGCGTTGCCTGCGGCAACGCGGGAGGGATATTAAAAGACAAAAACAATTTTTGCAAAATCGTTTTTATCCTTTAAAAATCTCTTTGATAAACAAAAGCACCTAAACTGTAAAAGTGCACATTTGTGGCACTACCTGACAATTTTCGCATTTTACAAAATCGCGAAGTGATTGAATAGCAGTAAGCCCTAATGAAATTAGGGAGGCTAAGTAGGCTTGCAAAAATTGTTAAAGCGCCCAAAATCGCACCCGACCTAATTGAAATCCGTTTAAATCCGTTCAATCCGTGTAACCATCCTATCTAATTAGCCAATTATTTCGCAACTTTCAGCGTCTCTTGAATATACTCATTAACCATTTCGTCTAAAATAAAAAGCGGTACTGACCCATTCTTCAAAACAGCCTCATGGAAGTCGCGAATATTGAATTTTGCACCTAATGTTTCCTCCGATTTTTTTCGCAATTCTCGAATTTTTAACTCCCCAATTTTATACGATAATGCTTGTCCTGGCCAACTGATATAGCGGTCAATTTCGGTATTGACATTGTGAAGTGACAAAGCGGAATTCGATGCCATATAGTCTACGGCTTGGTCGCGTGTCCAACCTTTGGCGTGAATACCGACGTCGATGACCAGCCGACAAGCGCGCCACATTTCGTAAGTCATGCGCCCAAAATGCTGGTAAGGCGTTTCATAAATGCCCATTTCATCACCGAGGTATTCGCAGTACAAGGCCCAACCTTCACCGAATGCGCTGAGGTAAGTATCGCACCGAAAATCAGGCATGTCCTCCATCTCCACAGCGAGCGAAATTTGCAAGTGATGCCTTGGCACTGCTTCGTGTAGCGTGAGTGCGGGAATCACATACAGCGGGCGACTTTCAAGTTTGTAAGTATTTACCCAATACTTACTGGCACGGTGGTCTTTTTCGCTGCCTTCGGAGTAGCGACCAGTTGTATATTTAGGGGCAATTGTAGCAGGAACGGGGTCAACGCCGTAGGGTAGGCGTGGAAGTTTGTTGAAATACTCGGTGAGTTTGCCACCAATTCTTTTGGCAAAATAAGAGGCTTCCATCAGCAATCTGCGAGCAGTTTTTGGATAAAATTGTTCGTTGGTATGGAGAAATTGAAGGAAGTCGGCGAAGCTACCTTGAAAGCCAACGTCCTCAATAATGCCTTCCATATCAGCACGAATTCGAGCAACTTCTTATTTGCCTTTTTCAAAAATATCATCGGCAGTCATGGGTAAGGTTGCGTAAAATTCTACTTGTTGTTGGTAGAAATTTTCGCCACCGGGTTGGGCAGAAATTCCGATGGCATCAGCGGCATTGGGGCGGTATTCTTCGACAATAAAATCATGGAAGGTTTGGTAGCCTTGCACAATAGATTTTTCAATAGCGGCTTTTCCACGTTTGATGAAATCTGCTTTTTTATCGGCAGCAATGGACTCTGGGATTCTGGTAAAAGGTTCGTAGAAATAGCTATTTTCAATGGTATCAACGATATGTGGCGTGAGGTAGGATTCATAACCTTTCAACACCGCTTTGGGCAATGTTTCTCCTTTTTCAATCCCCATTTTTAGCATGGCAATATTATCATCGACGTGCATTTTAAAACTATTCAAAACTATTCAAAACTTTGAGGTAACGTTCGTATTGGGCTTCATTTTGAAACTGAAAACCGCCACGCATGTAAACAAAATTAATGTGAAAACCACCATCTGCACTAATCGGGGTGAGGTAGGCTTCCAAATCAATTTGGTCAATTTTATCTTTCAAAGCAAAGCGATACATATCGTAATTGATGCGGTCTTGGGTATCTAATTTCTCGCGATTGATGGCTTCGGTTTGTTACCAAAAATCTTGATATTTGGCTTTGCGGCGTTCGTAGGCAGCGAGACTAATTTCGTGATAAGTCTGTTTAGTTTTCAGCCTGACAGTCCTCAGTCCACAGTCTTCAAGCGAGTGTAAACTGAAGACTGTGGGCTGTCAGACTGAAAAACTATTTCAAAATCACTTTTTTCGTAAAGGACTTTCTTCCTTTTTTAACTTTTAAAAAGTAAACGCCGGCAGGTAAATCACCTACGGAAAGAATCGTTCGGTAATCTGAAAGCGATTCTGTTAAAACCGGTTGACCTAAATAATTAAAGAGCACCAAATTACCGGAAATATCTCCGTCTGAATTGAAAATTACATTCAGATCTCCGCCGCTGACCGGATTCGGGAAGATTTTTAATTGCAATTTACCCAATTCAATTTCTGCATAAACAACATCCGTAATTTCAAAATTCCCGTCATAATCAATTTGTTTCAAACGATAATAATTGATACCGTTTTCAGGTGCGAAATCAATGAACTTATAGGTTTGGAAATTGAAAGTAGTTCCGTTGCCTTCTACGAAATCAAGCTTAAACCATTTGCCGTTTTTATCTCTTCGTTGGATGTCGAAACCTTCATTGTTGATTTCAGTAGCGGTTGCCCAAATTAGTTCTACCGTTTCGCCCACCGTTTTTGCATCAAAAGAAATTAATTCCACTGGTAGAAGTGAGCAAGAACCTGCTCCGACGGCTGTCATTTCCGGCGGAGAGGGGAGACAATTTGCTGTTGTACTATGCGCAATTTTATGAGCGGCGGCAGTAGATTCTTCTGAAGAAGGAGACAGCAATGTTCCACAAGGATCGGAGGCATAGTGCATGACTTTATTTACATCCACTACATGTCCTAAACCATGACAATGACCTAATTCGTGGAGAGCAGTGCTTTCAAATGTAAAACTACCTCCGGGACAAGTGCCGCTTCCGTACCACCAAGTATAGTCGGTAGAAAATTGCAGATCTAATTCAGATACTCTCCAAAAAGTGTCTTCCTGATCACATGCCACTGCAGCGCCTCCTGAATAACGAGAAGTGGCTCTGCCAAGTATGCTTCCGCTTAAACCACCGAACATAACAACATTTACATCGTCTTGTGCCAATCCCACATTGGTCGAAGTTGCTGAAACATCGAAGTTTACTTCTGAGTCGCACCGCCAAGTAGAAAGCGCTCTTTCGAAAGCTAATTTTGCGTCAGAATTAGATGACATTCCCCCTGCTGTACTGTATTCAAAAGTATATCCACCGTTGCCGTCGTCGTCGATTAATTCAATTCTGTTTCGATGATTAGAACCCCAGTTGAAAAAATCGGAATTAACATGATTCATCGTCCAATCAATTGTTACTGGCTCAGTGTCTTGATCGCCTGAATTATTCTGGACCAAAATAGTCCCTGTGCCTGCTGCATCCGGAATTTTTACTCTGATTTCGGTATCAGACCAAGAGATATAATCCGAATCGTTTGGAGGTAAAGTATAATTCGAACCTCCGTCATCTGCATTTGAAAAACCGACAAACCCGCCAGTTAATCGATCAGCCTCAAAACCGGTACCAGTGACAACCATTTCATTATCTGTGACGATGGTTCCGGCAATAAATGAAGCAGAACCTCCGGCTCCATCCGTAACCGAGGTTATAGAAACTGCTACTTTGCCTGCAGTACTTTCAGAATAGATTTCGGGCGTGTATAGCTCACCGGAAGGTTTTTGAATTACTTTTTGAACTACCGTTTGAATTTTTTTGAAAAGTGAAGTTTCGCTTTGTGGTTTTTCAACCAAAACATCTTTGTAAAGCCCTTCCTGATAAACGATAGCCCCTTGAATCGGCGCAACATCTCGGTATTGTTTTATTGAAGAAGCAGTACTTCGAAATGGTTTGTGGTCATTTTCAAAATCTTCCTTTTTTAAAAAAACTAAATAGTCATTAAATGGAGTAAACTCTGTTTCGGGCCAAGTTTTTTGACCAAAATCATCAACGACCCCACCCATCGTGATGATTGAAATTTCTTCTACGGATTGATGCCCTTTCAAATAGGCTTTTACCTGAAATTTGTTTAAGGTGTAAATATTTGTTCGGGCTTCATTCCAATAAGCGGTTTTATCAATTAATTTGACTTTGGCAATGGTTTCGCTTTCGATAATTCGCGAATCAAGGGAGACCGGAATGATTTGAGATAAAGCCGGGTTTGAAAAAAGAAAAATAAGAAGGGAGGCATAAAGCCAATTTTGAAATTGCATAGGTTTTGTCTTGTGTGTTTTAAAGAAAAAGTGAATTCCTAAGGATCGTGTAAAGAATAACTTATAACAGTTTGAATATTCTTTTTCCTTTGCTCTGCGTTAAAAATACTCGCCGTATCTACGGATATGACTGCGTTTTTTGCCTTGATTAAAGAAAAAATAATCATTCAACTTTAGACTTTATGAATGAGTAGCTTTTTTAGAATTGCAAATAATTGATAATCAATAGTTTGCGAATTGTCCAGAGTCGCCATTCATAAAGTCTTTTGTTATAATTTATTCTTTACACAATCCTAAATGGTATTGTGTCTTAAAATAAATGGTAGTGCCACAAATGTGCACTTTTACAGTTTAGGTGCTTTTGTTTATCAAAGGGATTTTTATCCCTTAATACCTCTCCCGCGTTGCCGCAGGCAACGCGCACTGTGTTTTTGGAAGCTCGATAATCTTACGATTTTCTCGCTGCTCAAACTTAAAAGAACCTTTGTTTACACGGTAATAAATCATTTTTTCAATAAATGGTGGTGCACATTTGTAGCACTACCAAATAAATGACCAACTTTCGATTTTATTCTCGAAAACAAGTTTTTTTAATTGGTTGAGGAAAGAATTTCTGTTTGGAAAAACGATAGCGAGTAATAGTCGTTTTTTATCAGGGCGAGAATGTAAATTATTGACATAATTTAGAATCAAATGCTAAGTAACAAATTTAAATTTCATTAAAACGTCTAAAGATGTTTTTTTTTACCCCAAAAAAATTAACCAATTTCTATTCTCGCCATTACTTTTGACTTTTCATAAAAGCAATTCTCAAAACAGACGAAAGAATTAATAGAAATATTAGAATATAAACTTTTCGTATTCGGTGATTTTCATATTGAGTTGTGGAGCGTGTTTGCAGCGATTGCCATTTGGCTTTTAGCGAAGTTGCTGACTTGGTTTATCAATTCTGTTTTATTAGGAAGGATTTACAAACGCCAAGAGATTGAGATTGGTCGCCAATTTGCGTTCAATGCTTTGATCCGCTATGTGATTTATACCATTGCCGCGCTATTCGTCTTGCAAACCTTCGGAGTCAAATATTCGGTTTTGTGGGGTGATGCTGCGGCATTATTGGTCGGTATCGGTTTGGGATTGCAACAAACTTTTACGGATTTATTGGCGGGTTTGATTTTACTTTTGGAAGGAACCGTTTCGGTCGGCGATATTGTAAATGTCGATGGAACGATAGGGAAAGTCATTCAAATCGGTATTCGAACCACTAACGTGGAAACCCGAGACGGGGTCTCGATATTGATGCCGAACTCAAAGTTGGTCATGGAAAACGCTACCAATTGGAGCCATAAAAATATTCCGCTTCGTTTTCAAGTGAATGTCGGGGTTGCCTATACTTCAGATGTGAAATTGGTAACTGATTTATTGCTTCAAGCTGCAGGTGAGCATAAATCAATTAGGAAAAAGCCGGCACCGGAGGTATTGTTTCAAGATTTCGGAGATTCTTCCCTCGATTTTTCATTGTATTTTTTCAGCAAAGAGTTTATAAGAATTGAGCATGTGAAAAGCGAGATTGGGGTACGAGTAATGTTAGAACAGAAAGTGCCGTTAAGGAATCCCCAAATCACGCCAATCCCAACCATTCATCAATCGAGTCAAGGTATCTAAGAGGTCGTAGCATCCCTTGAATAATGGAAGAGTCTAACTCAAAATTATATTGTCCTAACATATTAATGTTCCCATGTATCAATGGAGAAAGTCGAGCAATTTGCTCTGGAGTAATTTTCACTTCTTGTTTCTGCAAATGTTCAATAGCCAGTTGCATATATCTGGTATTCCAAAGCACGACCATATTAGTGACTAACCCAAGAGCGGATAATTGGTTTTCTTGTTCTTGAACATACCGTTTTCTGATTTCCCCTTTTTTACCATGAAAAATAGCCCTTGTCAATTCGTGTCTTGATTCTCCTCGATTGAGTTGGGTTAGAATCCTACGTCGGTAATTTTCATCATCAACATAGGTTAAGGAATGAATGGTTTTAATGATGCGCCCCAATTCTTGAACAGCTTTACCCAGACTATTGGGTTGACCACCTCTTTGTAAAATTTGCATGATTTGTAAGGCTTGGACTTTGCCCGTTTTTAGAGAACCAGTGAGTCGTAAAATATCATCCCAATGCGTTTTGATTAATTCCATATTAATCTTATTTCTGCTGATTCCATTAAGGTGTCCATAATCTACTTTCCTATCCATACGCCAAAAACGAGTTGACCCCGTATCGGCTATTCTTAGACTGAATTGATACCCAAGCATATAAAAAAAGTTCAAACACAATATCGCTATATCCCGCAGTATCCACCATGATTTCTGTGGGTTTTAAATCTGTAGGCTGCTCTAAGACACCTGCCAGAAGATATAAAGAATCTCTATTTGTGCCAGGAACAACAAATATCATTGAGCCCCGTAAATTGGTCAGAGGTGTAATTATAATAGGTAATGCCCTTGGTGTTTTTAAAATATTTACCGTTAGCTTTTGCATTAATTGCTCTAACAGGAACGATAAAACGCATGCCGTCAGCAGAGGCTACTTCACCGCCACCCCAATGAGCTGCCAAAGGTAAATGATATTGATAATCGACTAATTTCACATTAGCTTTGGTTAGATTTTTTCGCTAATAAATAATTCTGCTTTATCCAATCCAACCCGCCTTTGCTTAAAACTGGATTATTGGGTCTTTGTATTGGTTCGATTCCAATATTGCAAGCCTCACTCAATAAAACAGCACTTAAACTAACGTCAAAATTGCGGGCGGAAAAAGTAGCGATGACCTTGGAAACTGCCGACCCCGAAGAGCATGACCCAGGGAAGACCGACGAAAGAGTTGTGCCGTTCTTTACCTTTTTTTATCCAAGATCATTTGGGCAACTCGCGGATTTTGTACCACAACAAATTCACCGATTGTACCGAGGAAGGGACGCGCTATGTCTTGGAGCATGTGCTGGGTTATTATCCGTATGGCAAGACGCTGCGGGAGTATGTGCTGCAAAGAGAACGTTTTTAGACGACGCACCATGAACGGGATGCAGCGACGGGACTTGACTACAGAGGAGCGAGGTTTTATGATAGTGAGGTGGGGAGGTTTTTGAGCTTGGATCCAGAAGCAATGAGCTTTGCAACTTGGAGTCCTTATACATATTCCTTGAATAACCCAATTAGATATTATGATTCTGATGGAAAATCACCAAAAACTACTGACCCTCCGAGTTGGTGGGAAAAAGCGGTGGCTTTTGCGGGTGGCATGAGTAATTCAGTGGCATCTAATGTAACAGGAAACTTTCCTGGTACAAGAATGAATGCTCGTGAAGCTTTTGCTAATGATGAATTAGCTTCTTGGGCCGAAGCAGGTCAAACGAGTGGGGATATAGTCTCTATTGGTATCGGAATGAGTGAAATGACTGCTTCTCTTATTGGTTTAGGAGTAGAAGGGGCTGCAGCACCTGTCTCTGGAGGAGCGTCAACCCACCGACTGTAGCTTTAGGAACACACGGTACAGTGACAGCAAATGCTGCTATTCAGAATTTATTTTCTGACGATGGGGTAGTACAAATGAATGATGGAGATGGAAGTAGTAGCAATAATTCGTCTGAAGGTAACGTTGAATTTCCAGGAAACGACCCAACTAAAGCACCTGAGGGTTATGAATGGAAAGGAAGACCAGACTCAACGCTAGGGGCAAAAGATGGAAATTATTACAATCCAAGTACAAAGGAATCTCTGAGACCAGACCTTGATTATTCTGATCCTATTGGACCTCATTGGGATTATAAAAACTCATCTGGGAGTTGGTTTAGAATTTTCCCTGATGGTACTGTTTCACCTAAATAATTATTGACATATGTGCAAAAAAAGAATAGTATCTACTAATGATTGGAGAAGGCAGGGGCAAGAAGATTACTTAAAAAATAAGGCTTTAATAAAAAGAATTTACAACTCGTATAGAGAAGGCTGGGATCATGATCATTGTGAATTTTGCGGGGATAAATTTTCTACAGATGAAAGTGACTTACATATTGGTTATTCAATATTGAATGGCTATCACTGGATTTGTGAAACTTGCTTCTTAGACTTTAGAAATGAATTTAATTGGGAAATAAAACAAGAGGTAGATAATGATTTGACATAGTTGGTTCTAACTGATGCCCGCTCGCGCTGAGTACGTGCGACGATAAAGTCGCTTTAAACACTATTAAATAACTGAATATCAATTAGTTATAGCAATAAGTTCAGATGATTTAACTTAATATATTGCTATTAGTTTTCTACCAAAGCGTGCGTAACTGGTAACCCCAGATTCGTTTCCGAATCGTTGAATTGTTTCGAGAGAATAATATTGAAATTCCATTTCCGCAACGAGATGTGTGGGTGCGGAAATAATTTTGAATGATGAATTTTGAATGATGAATTTTGAATGATACGGCACTCGCTGCGCTCTACTATTCATCATTCAAAATTCCTTTATTTTCAACCCATTTTTTTCAAAACCTCCACCGTTTTATCCAACATATCCTCTGTAAAATCGAGATGCGTCACAAACCTCACCGTTTGGGGGCCGAAAGTGACGGCGAGGATATTTTCTTTTTTCAAATTTTCAATAAAATTCACTCTGCTCATCGGCGGTTTTACATCAAAAATCAAAATATTGGTTTCGATCGGGCGGATGTTTTCGACAAAAGGTAATTGCTCCAAAACGCCGGCAATGACGCGCGCGTGATGATGATCTAATTTTAGTCGATTGATGTTGTTTTCGAGCGCATAGATTCCTGTGGCAGCAAGGAAGCCGGCTTGTCGCATTCCGCCGCCCATTATTTTTAGAATTCGTCTTGATTTTTTTATAAAGTATTGATTAACAATGAGTAAGGAGCCGACAGGCGCTTCCAAACCTTTTGAAAGACAAAGCGAAACAGAGTCAAAAAGTTTGCCCATATCTTTCGGTGAATCCCCTGACTCTACCAGTGCGTTGAACAACCTTGCACCGTCCAAATGTAGTTTTAAGCTACGTTTTTTACAAAGGTCTGAAATTGGTTTGATCTCCTTTTTTTTATAAATCGCACCTCCGTCGATGTTACAGGTATTTTCAATTACGACGAGGGTACTTCGAGCAGTCCAATCGAATTCAGATTTGATGACCGGTTCGATTTGATCGGCGGTAATTTTTCCCTGTGGACCTTCGAGCGTTGTCATCGAAACACCGGAATGGAAAGCATAACTTCCACCCTCAGCCTGTTTGATATGGGAGAGATTATGGCAAATTATTTCATCGAGAGGTTGCGTGTGACATTTGATCGCAATTTGATTGGTCATCGTCCCGGAAGGGCAAAAGAGTGCGGATTCTTTTCCAAACATTTTTGAAACTTTTGCTTCCAACGCATTGATCGTTGGATTTTCGCCGAATACATCGTCGCCGACTTCGGCGTTGAACATCGCTTCGAGCATTGCGGGAGTTGGTTTCGTTACCGTATCGCTGATTAAATTGATTTGCATTTTTCACTTTGTGAGTTTTTTCTAAATACAGGGTGAAAAACAAAAAATTTCCTATAGATTCGCTTTGACGTCTGACCAATAGGGGAACTCTTTTTCCTTGTATTTCTTCTCTGCATCAAAAATGGCGTGAAGGGAATTGTGCGCCTCGTTTTTTGAGGAGGTCGTATTGTTTTGGCAACTGCCAAAAATCAGGAGAAAGAAGATGTAATATTGGATTTTCATGTATTCGCGTTTGTAAAGGGTGTGGATATTTTTGAGGGTGTAAGGCAACGAAAATTCAAAAAGCACCAACAACCGAGGTCGTTGATGACTTAAATTTATGGCTTATGGACGAATTCAGTGGAGTGGTTTTGACAAAGGGTTTTTGAGGGAAAAAATGGGTTTTAAAACCCATTTTTT
>JBLHWU010000018.1:0-40637 GCA_047629355.1 Saprospiraceae bacterium
GTTCAAATTTGATTTTTAATTATTTGAGGGTATGGGAATCCCCCACACATGGAAATAATTAAAACTAGTCCATATAAACTACGGTAAGACCGTAGGATATTCTGAAAATAACCCCACGAACTATTGTCATTAGGAATGCGAAATAAATAAAGTTAGACCCTTGAGAGGATATTTTGTCCTCATTTTTCACTTTAAAAATGCTCATTATATCAACATAAATGGTACTTTAAAAGCAAAAAGGGAGAACAAAACCGCTCTCTCAAAAATCTAACTTTATTTATTTCGTATTCCTTAATGGAAATCACTGCTTATAAACATTTAAAAACTTGATGAATACAAAATATTTTTTTTAATAATTGCTACGAGTTACTTAACTGCTCACTGCTCACTGCTCACTTGGCGAAGACATTGGCAACTATCAATTTTAGAAGTGCGTATTTGTAACACGACCAAAGTAAGCAATTATTGCTGTAAATCAAACCATTCAACAAGTAATACCCTTATTTTTTGCCTAAAAACAGACTATCTTCCAAATCTTCTTTCGATTATTTTAAACCATAGAAAATAAATTTTACCTTGCTAACAATTTAGGAGAAGTTGAATCAAATGACTTGACTTTAATAGCTTAAAGGAAAGAGTCGCAACTCTCTTTAAATGACACCTCCTATTTTTAAACTTGGACAACAATCATTATGGACAACAAAATTACTTTTATAAAAACAATCAGTCTCTGTCTCGGCTTAATGTGCTTATCTAATACGGTCAACGCACAATTTGTCACGAACGGTTCTGCCACGGATATTGGCGGTGGTTGCTATCGAATGACCACCACATCTCCAGCACAAGTAGGGACTATTTTTTCTAACAATACCATTGATTTGTCGATGCCTTTTACAGAAAGTGGCTCTTTTAATTTTGGAGGGAATGATGCAAATGGCGCAGATGGAATTACTTTCCTTTTTACGACTAGCAATACGGCAATGGGAGTTAGCGGAGGAGGTATTGGATTTCAAGGAATTACCCCGTCATTTGTAGTGGAATATGATACATGGGTTAATGGTGACCTTAACGACCCCAACTCTGACCACGTAGGGATTGTGCAAAATGGAGATCCGAATCACGGCTCCGCAAATGGCTTAGTTACGCCAATCAATTATCCAAATTTGGAAGATGGACAAGAGCACTGTTTTAGTATAAATTGGAATCCCGTTACGCTGACTTTTTCCATGACTCTAGATGGCACGACGATTACGTACAACGGAGATATTTCTGCTATTACGGGGACTTCGAATGTTTTTTATGGATTTACTTCAAGTACAGGTGGCTCATTCAACGAACATGTCATTTGTTTTTCTTCTCCAACCCTTGTGCCGATGCAAGATATGACCATTTGTGAGGGGGAATCGGCGCAACTAGAAGCAGACCCAAATGGATTGACTTATAATTGGAATAATGGAACAACTTTATCCTCCACGACTATTGCTAATCCGACGGCTACCCCAACATTTACCACAACTTATACGGTTGAGATTGGCTTCGCTTGTGGAAACACACAAACGGATGATGTAACCGTATTTGTTACGCCATCCCCGACCGTCTCGGCTTCCAATGATGGACCAGTTTGTATTGGAGAAACTTTGAACTTAATGGCTAGCGGAGGTGCTACGTATATGTGGAGTGGTCCAAACGGCTTTACCTCCAACCAACAAAATCCTATCATAACCAACGCAGACCTAGATGATTTGGGAATTTTTACGGTTATTGTAATGGACGCCTCAGGCTGTTCGGCGGAGTCCTCCACTTTTGTGGATGTTTTGATGCCCATCCCAGCTATTATTTTTCCCCCTGGACCGATTTGTGAGGGAGACGGTTTGGTACAATTACAAGCAATTCCTCCGGGTGGAGTATGGGGTGGTATTGCAGATGCAAATGGATTTATTTTTCCAAGTATTTTATCATCGGGTATTTTCATCGTTACCTATGACGGTGTCGATGGACAAGGTTGTAATACTTCAGCAACATTAGATGTTTTTATTCAGCCCAATCCGACACCGAATATCACTACGAATGGTAACTTATGTGAAGGGAGTGATTTGACATTAATGGGAAGTAATCCTGGCATAACGTACATTTGGTCTGGTCCAGCTGGTTTTTCCTCATCAGACCAAAATCCCGTCATTACAGATTTAACTTTAGCGAATTCAGGCACTTATTCGTTGACCGTTTTTCAATTTAATGGCTGTTTTGCTTCTAATTCAGCTAATGTCATGGTACTACTTGGTCCATTGACGGTGATTGACCCCGTCTCAGACCCGATTTGCTACAGCAATGGTGTTTATCAAATGTCCGCCTCGCCTGCTGGCGGAACTTGGGGCGGTATCGCAGATGCTTTTGGAAATATTGATCCTACATTCTTTCCAACAGGCAGTTACACGGTTACCTATACTTTTGACGATGGTAGTGGCTGTATCGGAATGGATGAAATCTTGGTAGACATTGCTGGAAATCCAACGGTTTCTATTGACCCCGCTGGCCCATTTTGTGATTCTGATTCTGTTCAAACCTTAGTTGGAAATCCTGGGGGAGGCACTTGGAGTGGTGAAGCGAATATTAATGGCGAAATTGACCCCCAACAATTAGGGGTGGGCATGCATGATGTCACTTATACTTTTACCGATGGTAATGGTTGTTCTGGTGAAGCAATGTTGACCATTGAAATTCTGTCTGGTACTTCTCCTTCCATCGCCTCGGACAGCCCATTTTGTCAAAGTGATGCCCAACAAGTTCTGGTTGGTAGCCCCGCTGGTGGAACTTGGGGTGGGGTAGCGGATGCTGCTGGAATTGTTACGCCTGCAAATTTACCATCAGGATTGAATGAAGTGACTTACGCTGTTACTCCGCAGGGAGGCTGTTTAGGCGAAGTCTCTGTTTTTATTGAAATATTTGCCAATCCAACTGCGACTATTTCGGGTATGGGAACCATTTGTGATGGTAGCAATGAAGCCGTAGATTTAACAATTGAAACGACTGGTGCTGCGCCAATTGAGGTCACTTATGGCATTGATGGAAATGCGCAACCCGTTATTCAATTTAGTACAGGAACGAATACCTTACCGGTTAGTGACGCGGGGGAGTATACGATTTTGAATGTGGTCGATGCCAATGGCTGTGTTGGCACTGGCGATGGTTCCGCAATGGTAGAAGTCGTTGATGCGCCTTTGGTTATAGACTTCTTAACTATTTGTGACCAAGCTCAAGAAAATTATGTAGTCACTTTTGAAATCATTGATGGTAATCCTGATTCTTATTCCGTTTTTAGTTCTGTTGGCGGAATGTTGTCGGACAATCCACCCTATATTTTTACGAGTGGAAACATTCCTTCTGGCGATGATTATGATTTCTTAATTGATGATGTCAACAGTTGTACACCGACTAATTTGACGGGGAGTTTTTCATGCCAATGTATCACCAATGCGGGTACCATGAATACCGACCCAATTTCTATTTGTGAAGATGAAATGGTAATGGTTATTTTTAATAATGATGAAACTTTGGATGCCAATGACAGTTTAATCTTTGTATTGCATGATGGAAACGGCAACAGCCTCGGGATGGTTTTTGATGAAAGCACTGATTTAACTTTTGAGTTATTGCCAACTATGATGGCTGGCGTTACTTACTATGTTTCCTCCGTTGCTGGAAATAGTGATGGCATGGGTGGCGTTGATTCTGACGATGGTTGTCTTTCCGTTGCTTTTGGAACACCCGTGACTTGGCAAGCTTTACCCGACGGCATTCTATTGGACAATGCAGCAATTTGTGAAGGAGCAGAAGCGATTTTGACGTTTAATTTAACGGGCAATGCGCCATTTGACATTGTTTATTTTGATGGTGACCAGAACTTTATGCTAGAAAATATTCTGGATGGACATACGATTATGGTCATGCCTGATATGACGACGACTTATAGTTTAATTGATATCATGGATAGCAATACGCCAAGTTGTGCCAATACTTCAAATAGTAGCGTAACAATTACCGTAAATTCCAATTTTGAAATGGCGGATATGGTAGAAATCTGCGAAGGCAATAGCATTTTTCTCGCTGGTGAAATGCAAACCGAAGCAGGCATTTACGTCGATACTTTGAATACCCAAAACGGTTGCGACAGCATCATTATGACCACTTTAGTGGTGAATGAAATTGATACCACCTTTTTAACCGACTCGGACTGCAATATGGCGAATGTGGGTACATTTACCAACACCTTAACGGATGTCAACAACTGCGATAGTGTCATTATTTTAACGGTTACTTTTAGTAATGCGGATTCCACTTTTGTGACTACGCCGACCTGTGACCCTGATGTGGTCGGAGAAGAAACAATGACTTTTACAACTCCGCAAGGCTGTGATTCTGTGGTGATTGAAACCTTCTTTTTGGTAGAAAGTGACACGACGGAACTTTTCGATACCAGTTGTAATCCAAATAATGTTGGTATTTTTGAAACGGTTTTAACCAATCAAGCGAACTGTGATTCTACCATTATTTTGACGGTTACTTTTACTAATACGGATTCCACTTTTGTGACTACGTCTACTTGTGACCCTGATGTGGTCGGAGAAGAAACGATGACCTTTACAACTCCTCAAGGCTGTGATTCTGTGGTGATTGAAACCTTCTTTTTGGTAGAAAGTGATACGACGGAATTTTTTGACATTAGCTGTAATCCAAATGAGGTTGGTATTTTTGAAACGGTTTTAACCAATCAAGCCAATTGTGATTCTACCATTATTTTAACGGTTACTTTTGAACCCTTAGATACTACGTTTAATCAAGATACGACTTGCGACCCTATGCAGGAAGGTATTTTTATCAATACATTTACCACGAATGAAGGTTGTGATTCCGTCGTTATCGAAACGATTATTTTATTACAATCAGACACTACGGAAATTATGGATACGAGCTGTGACCCGAATAGTGTCGGCGTTTTTGAGTCAACTGCTATCAATCAATTTGGTTGTGATTCTTTAGTCATCTTAACAATTACCTTTTCAGAATCAGATACCTTAGAAATCATGGATACGACTTGCGACCCTAATTTGATGGGTGTATTTATTACCGATTTTGTAACTGCGGAAGGTTGTGATTCTACGGTGATTGAAACCATTGTTTTATTAAATTCTGACACTACGGAAATTAACGACATAAGTTGTAATCCGAATGATGTTGGTATTTTTGAAACCATTTTTCCAAATCAAAATGGCTGCGATTCTACCGTCATCTTAACGGTTATTTTTGAACCCATTGATACAACTTTCAATGACAATACAACTTGTGACCCCATGCAAGCAGGCATTTTTACCAGTACGATAATCACGGCAGAAGGTTGTGATTCTATAATCGTAGAAACCATCACTTTATTGCCATCCGATATAACAACTATTGATTTGACTTCCTGTGAACCAATAGATACGGGAACGGTAATTGTCGTATTAATGAATCAATTTGGCTGCGATTCTATGGTCATTACTACGACGACTTTATTGCCTCCAAATGAATGTGGTGTGCAAGGTGTTTTGGCGGGTAGCTTGATTGGTTGTGATGAAACGGTAGGCCGTTTGACTTTAGAAATTATAGAAGGAACAGCGCCATTTTCTTATGAATGGTCAGGGACGAATGCTGGAATGGGGAATGTTAATAATTTAAATGAAATCATTGATATTCCAAATTTAGCAGCAGGTAGCTATACTGTTTTTATCACCGATGGGAATGGTTTTGAAACCACCTTAAATGCAGAAATAGAACAAATTTTTGCACCCGATGCTTTTGCTGAAATTGCCAATGAAATTACCTGTTTCGATGAGTCTGACGGTAGCGCCTTGGCGACTGGAAGCGGTGGTCAATTTCCGTATGCTTTTCAATGGTCAACTAACGAAATAACGCCAACAATTGATAATCTTTTTGTTGGTGAATACATGGTTACGGTCACGGATGCCAATGATTGTACAGACGAAGCTGCCGTGACTTTAACCGAACCAAATCTATTAGAATTAACTTTCACGTTTTCTAATATTGATTGCTTTGGCAACAATGATGGATTCGTGATTGCACAGGCTACGGGTGGTGGTGGTCTAATAACTTATTCGCTCAATGGAGGCGATTTTCAAAGCAGTAACTCCTTCTTGGGACTAACGGAAGGTGCCTACGAAATCACCGCACAAGATGCCAGTGGCTGCAGTGTAATTGAAGCTTTTGCCATCAATGCGCCAATTCCTGTAGAGGTGAATTTGGGTGATGATTTCTTGATTGGTTTGGGCGACGATATAGATATTACCGCTTTAGTCAATTATCCTTTTGAAGCATTGGACACTATTGTCTGGTCAGGCTTGGATACGGTGGATTGCGAGAATTGTTTGACGCAAGTAATTGCACCTATTATTTCAACAACCATCAGCGTATCGGTTACCGCTGAAAACGGCTGTTCGGACAGTGATGCCTTGACGATTTTAGTGAATACACAAAAGAATATTTTTGCACCAAATGTATTTTCGCCAAATAATGATGGTGAAAATGAATGGTTTTATTTGCAAGCAAAAGCAGGTGTTGTGAAGAATATCAATACTTTCGAGATCTTTAATCGCTGGGGCGAAACGGTTTATCAATATTTTGATTTTTTACCGAATAATCCTACTGATGGATGGAACGGTACGCACCGTGGTAAACCGATGAATCCAGCAGTTTTTGTCTGGTTTGCGGAGGTTGAATTTATTGATGGTAAAGTGGAGTTTTTTGAAGGGGATGTGACGTTGATGAAGTAATGATTTTGGTAGTGCCATAAATGTGCACTTTTACAGTTTAGGTGCTTTTGTCCCTTAATACCTCCTCCCGCGTTGCCGTAGGCAACGCGCACTGTGTTTTTTGAAGTTCGAAAATCTTACGATTTTCTCGCTGCTCAAACTTAAAAGAACCTTCGTTTACACGGTAATAAATCACTTTTTCAATAAATGGTGGTGCACATTTGTTACACTACCGAAAATTCAACTACTATGTGCTGTAATTAGTGGCTGCTCGGATTGGAAATCCGAGTTACAAAAAAAAGCCGGTTGCAGACAATGCTGCAATCCGGCATAAACTATTCGCCAAAAAATCACCTAAATTCTTGTAAAACGACGCGTTTGTCGTTTTTATATTTTGAAAAAAGGGACTTGATTTATCTCCTCTTTTTTGTTATTTCAGTGTGTATCTTTTTAAATACAATGCAAAGGTAGGGGGAACATCAAGTTAAATACATGACGTAGGTCACGATTTTGCTTGATTGTTCTCAGCGAAAAAGATGACGTACATCATCTTTTTTTTTGTGGAATCGGAAATTTTCTTTGTGGAAGATGCGAGAGGGGGTGGGAAATGCCAGTAAGATAGGATTTTTTAAAAATTATTTAAAACAAAGTAGGAGTTACTTTTGAAAGTAACTCCTACTTTAGGGGCTGCTAATTAGATAGGATGGTTATACGGATTGAACAGATTTTTTTATAGGTCTTATGCGTTTTCTTTACTCCTCTTTTTTCAGACGGAACGATACAATGTAATATTGCCAAGCTAAAACGAGGACGCAAAACAATAAGCCTAAGAATTCGCGGGCAAATTCGATGTGCGGTGCTTCGGTTTTCATCTCGTCTACGATGTTGGGCATACCCATATCTATCCATTTGAGGAATTCTGGACCGATGTTGAATAATTCGATTCCGCAAACGGCTAAACCCAGTAAGATGAGCGTTTTTCGATAATTGCCAACGGCTGCCATGCCACAAACGGCTGCGACTAAAGTGTATAGTGCGACCCAAATCCACGGGTCAGGGTCGTTGAATTGGACGGCGGCGAAGAGGAGGAATAAGATGCAAAGGACGATGTTGGTGATTTTCATAATTGTTTTTTTGAGGTGTCAGGGGCGAGGAGTCAGGGGTCAGAAAATGCGCGTTTTTCTGCCCCCTCAGTCCTCGCCCCTGACACCTTGTTTTTTTTAGAATTCGATTCGATAATTGAGAAGGGGAATGAGTCCGAGTTGGTATTGGGTTTTTATTTCATCTGCACCGAATCTGTCTATATAAGTGTACGCTACATTTTGATAATTTGTGGTATTCTGTAAATCAAGAGATAAAGAGGTTGTACGATTAGCTTTATTCCATTTCAAATATAGACGCAAATCTATTCTAAAGTAGTTGGGCAATTTTTCCGTAAAAGAATCTCCAGAAAAAAAGATGTCTCCGTCAAATTCTTCAATTGGGCGTTCCCAAAAACCGCCCCGATGAACACCACGAAAATGAATGCCAAAAATATTAGTTTTATCTATTTTTTGCTTAATAAATTCTTTCCCTACGGTAATGTTACTCACCCAATTTCCATTAAATCGAGCAATTTCATATTTATCAATAAACCGGTTTTCATTTTTATATTGAGCTTCGTATAACGTTCCAGAAGCTAAAAAATACCAATTTTTATTAAAATATCTTTGTATCATTAGTTCTATACCATAATTTCTACTTCTCCCTTCAAAGTTTCTAATATCTATACCAAATAAAAAATTGAATTCATCAACATTTATCAATACATCATTGAAGTTTGTGACAGGAATGTGTTTAATTCTTTGATGAAAGATTTCAAGAGATAATTTTAAATTGGAAAAGCTTGTATTTTGATATTTTAAAGATTGCTGAAAAGCGCGGGAAAACTCAAAATAGGCTACATTCGTTTCTCTACTTGTTTTGATTTCCCAATAGTTTTCTAAATTCATCATTTTACTAAATATACCTGCAAAAAAGGAAATTTGATGATTTTTATTTGGTGTCCAAATCAAAGAACTGCGCGGGTCTATGGAAAATTCATTATTCATTTTGAACTTTTGCTCTGTTCCATTAAAAAAAATATTTGTATTATTGAAATACCTTTCTACCCTGACAAAATTAGCATTTAAACCAACATTGAAGATTAATTGAGCAAAGAGTTGAAAATTCAAATTTGCAAAAGGCGTGATTTGCCTTGTAGTCGTTCGATGATAAGAGACAAAACCTTCTGGGAAAGAATCAGTTTTAATATTATGTTGAAAATTGATGCCTCCTTTTATTTTAAAAAAAGGTAAAATTGTAGAAACAAGAGAGGTCTGACCTGATACTTTTTTATTTATTAGGCGGGAATTAAAATCTGAATCCTCTCCAAATAGTTGTCGATAACTATTATTACTTTGGGAATAAGCAAATGTCGTTTTCCAAACTGTTTTACGACCAACCGCCATATTGTGCGCTAAACCAAGTATTCCAGTGGTTGATTGGTAAGTGATATCCGCTAAATCCCTAAACTCCTCTACTTCTTCCTCTGGCAACGCCGCCTTAAAATTATCACTCCTCCCCCCTATTCCAAAAATCATAAAATTCCCTGCCTTCTTCGTCGGAAAATTCAAATTAAAAGAAACATCCTCAAACCCAATTTCTTCCCCATCAAAATCCACCCCAAAATTAGTCAACAATCCCGTAAAAGAATACCGATAATTGAATAAAAAAGAAGCTTTACTTTTTTTAGAAAACGGCCCTTCCATACCTAAATCGAAGCCCAGAAGCCCCGCTTGTGCCGTGAATTCATGTTGCTGATTGTTGCCTTTTCGCAAACGCATATCCATGACGCCGCCAAGTGCATTGCTGTATTCTATGGGGAATGCGCCGGTGTATAAGCGAGAATTGTCAAGCATTTGCGCACTCAAAATATTGACGCCACCTGCAGCTACCGAAGGTTGGTCGCTAATCGTACCTGCATTGGATAAGTGATTTGGGTTCACTATTTCAACACCTTCCAGTCGCCATTGCAAAAGACTTGGTGGTAAGCCTCTAATCGACAACCCATTCGCTTGGTCATTCGTACCCGTCACGCCAGGATATAACATGGCTAAGCGGGCAGGATCAAAAAAAGTGGCGGGAAAACGTTTGACTTCTTCGATGGTAATAAGGTGATTACTTAGAGGGCTGATATCATTATTTTCAGTGGGCGCTTTGACGACAATTTCTTGTAAATCAGCCGAGCTTTCCTTTAATTTTATCGTCAAAACACGTTCTTTTCCTGATTCTAAAAGTACTTCTGTAAGCGTTAGTATTTCATAACCGAGGTAACTAATTTTTACTTGATAACGCCCAATTTTGACACTTTTAAAAGTAAAATCACCATTGGAATCTGTCGTTGTTCCCAAGGTAGAGTCGGTATTTAAAATGGCAATCGTTGCACCGACGAGCGGTTGTTCATTCGTGGCATCTTGGATAGTTCCGCGCAGGGTCGCCGTAATATTTTGACTAAAGCCAGTCGTTATTATTACAAAAATAAGAAAGAATGTGTAAGTGATTTTTTTCATAAAAATTGGTTTTTTAAAAGATAAAAACGGCGATGAAGCCAATAATCATAAAAGCGATGGCCAATAGCAGTCCATACCCCATTAACAAACCTAGAAATTTGAGCAACATTTTTCCAACAGAGTCTCGATAAACATTTTTTAAATATAAAAATAGGTATACAAGAACCAAAAAGTCAAAAATATTTCCAAGCATCTCCAAGTCAAAAACAATTTTTGCAAAATAGCCAGCACTCATTAAAATAAAAGCAACGGCATGAAAATGTATAGAGAATACCAGATGTTCGACATAGATTTTTTTTTGCTTTCTATAAAAAAGCAGCAGAAGTAAGGCGAATAAAGGCATCAATAAAAACATTGCAAAAGACAATCCTTGACTAGTTAGCTGAGTAACACTATTGATTTCTCCATTTAAAAGTCGCGAAGATTGAAGTAACATTTTGCGTGAAAAAAAATTAGGTGTAAACTCACTGTCTATCAGTAACGAATCAATTTTTTCTTCGTTTAAATTGGCTAATTTATAAGCTTCTTCCTTGGTTAACACAAGGGAATTCATACCAAAATTGAGATGTATCGTATCTTGTAGATTTTCATTGCCTTTATTTTTTAGGGCAGCAACTTGCTCGTCAGATACTTTAAAACTGATGGATTGAAGTAAGAAAAATACCACACTCGCCAATAAATAAATTCGAATCGGCGACAAATAATACTTCCGTTTACCTGCGTTATATTCCTTAGTTATTGTGCCTGGTTTGAAAAATAAGGTTTTAACAGTACGAAAAAATCGGGAATCAATATTAAATAAATTCTCGATTAACTCTGTCCACAAGTGACTGGCGGGCCGAATAATTTGATGGTTTTCTTGTCCACAACTGGGACAAAAATTCTCGGCGTTTGGTAGCGTTGTTTCGCAGTTGGGGCATTGTAGTAGTTTTACTCTTCGTTTTGACATGACTTGATATTTTTAATTTATCATTCCGATTGCTTTTGTCATTCCGAACGAAGTGGAGGAATCTGACGTGACTGCCCATCCAGATTCCTCCACTTCGGTCGGAATGACAAAGTAGAATCTGAATAAAAAATCTACAGCCCAATAATTTTCCGATTCAAATTTTCATCTGTCCCCGCATCTGCAAAATCATCAAACGCCTTATCCGTCACTTCAATAATATGGTCATTGATAAATTTTACGCCTTCTTGAGCACCCTGTTCAGGAGATTTAATGCAACATTCCCATTCCAAAACCGCCCAACTATCAAAATCATACTGCGACAATTTACTAAAAATTGACTTAAAATCTACCTGCCCATCACCCAAAGAACGAAACCGCCCTGCACGGTCTACCCAACCTTGATAACCGCCATAAACGCCTGTTCTACCATTCGGATTAAACTCCGCATCTTTGACATGAAACGCTTTGATGAATTCATGGTAAATGTCAATATTTGCCAAGTAATCCAATTGCTGCAACACAAAATGTGACGGGTCATATAAAATATTCACGCGCGGATGATTGTTGGTGGCTTCCAGAAACATTTCAAAGGTCACGCCATCGTGCAAGTCCTCGCCGGGATGAATTTCGTAGCAAATATCTACGCCAACTTCATCGGCTACATCTAAGATAGATTTCCAGCGTTTTGCCAATTCTTTGAAGCCCGTTTCGACCAAACCTGCGGGTCGTTGCGGCCACGGATACATCGTATGCCAAAGCAGTGCCCCAGAAAAAGTAGCGTGTGCATTGATGCCTAAATGCGCACTTGCCCGCAACGCATTTTTAACTTGCGTTTTTGCCCATTCCGTTCGTTCCGCTGGTTTTCCGTGCACTTCTTTTGGTGCAAAACCATCAAACATTAAGTCGTAAGCTGGATTCACTGCCACCAATTGCCCTTGCAAATGCGTGGACAGTTCTGTGATTTCTAAACCATAACTATTAATTTTTCCTTTGAGTTCATCGCAATACGTTTTGCTTTCTGCCGCCGTTGTCAAATCAATCAATCGCGATTCCCACGTCGGTATTTGGACACCTTTATAGCCCAAATCCGCTGCCCATTGACAAATATTTTCCAAAGAATTGAATGGTGCTTCGTCTCCCATAAACTGCGCGAGAAATATCGCTGGTCCTTTAATCGTTTTCATATTTTAATTTTAGTATTCAGGTAACTCGGATTTCAAATCCGAGTAGACGTCTGCTCGGGTTTCAAACCCGAGTTACTTGAGTTACCTGATTTTTAATTTTCAGCCAAGATAGGAATATGCATAAAATACCACGCAGGCTTTGTCTATTTTTTCAAAAAAATCAATACATTGCCTCAAAACTTTAAACATGAAACGATTACTTTTTATCTTTTTTACCATTTTTATTTTTCAAAATTGTCAAGAACCTGTGAAGAAAAATCAGCCAGAAGAAATGATTCAACGAACAATTCTTGATACCATTGTAAAGCCTTCTCCAAAGATAGAGAAATTGACAAAAGACACGCTGAAAGATACCGTAACAATCACGCCATTGCCAGTCAATCCCAAGCCAATCCCAAAAGAGAAAAAGCCCAAATCATCAGCTATTTACAATCCAAAAGAATGGACAGAAGTGACAGATTTGGATGCTTCTATTTTATTGGACTTGCGGTATGCGACGACCAATAATTTTATGGAAGAAAAGGTGTACGAATGTGGTCGCTGCTTCCTTCGTCCTAAAGTTGCGAAAGCGATTGTGAAAGCGCATCAAGAGTTGCAAAAACAAGATTTTGGCTTGAAAATATTTGATTGCTATCGTCCGCGTCCGATTCAATGGAAATTGTGGAATAAAGTTCCCAATCCGAAGTACGTCGCTGACCCGCGAAAAGGGTCGATGCACAACCGAGGGAGCGCGATTGATTTGACGATTGTTGATGAAAATGGGGAGCAACTGGATATGGGTACAGCGTATGATTATTTTGGAAAGAAAGGCTGGACTTTTTATAAAGAGTTGCCGGAAGCCGTTTTAAATAACCGAAAATTGCTGCGCGAGACCTTGGCAAAGTATGAACTAAAACACATCAAAACGGAGTGGTGGCATTTTGCGTATAGAAGTAAACGATATTCGATTTCGGATTTTGTTTGGGCGTGTGAGGATTAGTGCTAGTAAGAAAATATGGTGAGTTTAAAAATCACCATGTTTTCAAATAAATTTTCTTTCAAAAACGAACCGTTTCATATAGAAATTCCAAAAGAATACCAGCCCCGTCGCAATTAATTTGGTCACATACGGATGCTCAATAAAAAATGGATATTGCGTCAAGCTCCAGATAATCAAATTGCTCAATCCTAAACCGACGACCGAGACGCCAATTGCCATCATAAACACGGTCCGTTCTTTCCGCTTCATTGAAAAGACGAACTTTTTTTGTAGAGAAAAATTAAGAATTACGGCAATCGTATAAGCAATTGTGTTGGCAAGGACGGGTGTAAATGATTGATACACCAGTATTATATATAAGGTATAATCTAACGCAGTCGCGACCAAAGACGTCAGCGCGAATTTGAATTTCAATAAAAAAAGTTCCTTAATCTTCGTAGGCAGTAAATTTTTCAACGGTTTTTTTAGCACAAATTTAAGCATTGCTCACAATTCAACCCTTCTTTTTAACAATTCACGGAAAAGGAATTGCGTTTCCTCTCATTTTCCATGAAATTTGGGTCAACCTTTTCATGTAGGGGCGCACTCTTGTGGTTGCCCAATGTACAACAAGAACGTGACGGCGACCACAAAGGTTCGCCCCTACAAAAGAACCAACGATATTTAAATCCATATTTGTCCTGTTTTGCTCTACCCATGAGGTAGAGCTTTTTTATTTTATCGGCTTTTTCCTTGCTTCGTCGAAATAAACCAAGCGGCCGTCCAGATTCATTTGACAAAGCAACCTTTCGCTATTACCTTTGTCTTTATAATAGAACAACTTATAAAACGGACTTTGCACTGCTGTATACATAACAATATTAGAACCGAAATGTAAATTTATTTTAAACGATTGATTATCAATTGATTAACTTAAATTAAAAAAGCATTTCAACATAAAAAATCACCTAATGAAAAATATAATGGTCATCGCCATGCAGCTAGTTTTATGCCTGAGTTTAAGTGCATCTAACATCAATACAACGCCAAATAATTGTGATTGGACCGCTTCAAATTTAAATGAAACGTTAAACTTGTATGATAAAGTGTACAATCATCTTGCGGCTGATTTTTGGATAGTAAAAACAACAGAAGAGGGATTGGAAACATTGATTCAATTTCATGAATCTGGTAGAATCGACTGGATTTCTTATGCTAAAAAAAGTAAGGTAACCAATACATATAATGCATGGCATTTGGATTTTTGTAGTGAGAAAACGCCATTTTTGACTTTAAAAAAAGAAGGGGAGACTACTGAGCAATGTTTTAAATTGGAACGTACTTGCGACGGCATCGTATTGACTAATTATAAAACGAAAGAAAATATTATTTTAGAAAAAAAATCTGCCAAAGAAGTCGCTGTTATCAAAGCGGTGAAAATTAGTTTGGCGGGCAATTGGAGCAATGCCACTTATCCATTTGATATTTCAAAAAATAGAAAAGGGAATGGAACACGGAAAGCGATGAAAACGGCTTATTTGAAAATGGTGTTTCAACGTGATGGAACTTATTTTAAAAAATATGGTAGTGAGAAAATGCATTTAATTGAAAAGGGAACTTGGGAAATTTCGCGAAATGGGCAATTTGTTTTTATGGAAAATAATGGTAAAATTAGTGTCGCCAAAGTTCAACATTTAGATCTTGATGAGATGGTTTTGGAATGGCAATTAGACCATCCTCAAAATACTGATTTTTCGACGACAGTAAAGTCATTCGTGTTTATTCGATAATGAAAATGTGTTGAAGTGTTATGTTTTGATGTGTTCGTGTTTCTGCGACACATCAAAACATAACACTTCAACACATTTTTTTATACTCTTTCAATCACAGTCGCAATCCCCATACCGCCGCCAACACAAAGCGTCACCAAGCCCGTTTGCAAATCACGGCGTTCTAATTCATCAATCAGCGTGCCCATGAGCATAGTGCCCGTTGCGCCGATTGGATGACCAAGAGCAATTGCGCCGCCGTTGACATTGATTTTATCGAAATCATTCAATTTCATATCTTTTAAAAACTTCAACACCACGCCTGCAAATGCTTCATTGACTTCCATTAAGTCAATGTCTTTCAACTCCATTTTTACTTTTTTCAATGCTTTGTTTGTAGCGGGTGCGGGACCTGTGAGCATGATAGTGGGGTCAAGACCAACCAAGGCAGCAGAAATAATTTTAGCACGTGGTTTCAAGCCCAACGCTTTTCCTTTTTCGAGCGAACCGATTAAAGATAGTGCTGCGCCGTCCACAATTCCAGAACTATTGCCTGCATGGTGAACGTGATTAATTTTTTCTAAAGAAAAGTACTTTTGTAAGGCAATATCATCAAAACCTAATGCTCCAATCTTTTTAAAAGAGGAAGGGAGATTCGCCAAAATTTCCATCGTTGTTTCTGGTCGGACCAATTCATCGTGATCGAGAATTGTCAAACCATTTAAATCTCTAACAGGAATAATTGAATTTTTAAAATAGCCATTCATCTTCGCCGCCGCTGCTCGTTGTTGACTCATAAATGCGACTTCATCCAAGTCTTCTCGACTAAATCCTTCTAAAGTTGCAATCAAGTCTGCGCTAATTCCTTGCGGTACATAACCTATTTTTTGCGCAACATTTGGATCAGAGAATAATGCTCCACCATCGGATGCCAACGGAATTCGACTCATACTTTCCGTACCACCTGCGACGATTAAATCCTCCCAACCAGAGCGAATTTTGCTCGCCGCCAAATTAATCGTTTCCAAGCCTGAGGAACAATAACGATTGATTTGTGCACCAGACACAACGCTATCCCAACCAGCGTACAAAATCGCCGTTCGAGCAATATTTCCACCTTGTTCGCCCACCGGCGCATTGTTGCCAATCAAGCAATCATCGACTTGAGAGGTATCTAAATTATTGCGCTCTTGCAAGGCTACCAAAACGGTTTTCAGCAACTCAACTGGCTGCACTTCGTAAAGTGAACCACTTTTTTTTCCTCTTCCTCGCGGCGTTCGGACGGTATCGAAAATGTAAGCATCTTTCATGGAGAAGATTTAAAATTGTGTTTAGGTAACGATAAAAAAATAACTCCGCCAAGTTAGACAGGGCAAATTTCCCTCATTTTTCACTTGAAATCAGTCAAAGTATCAACAATTATCCTTCTTTCAAGTAAAACTGAGAAAAATTATCCACTGTCTAACTTGTCGGACTTATTCTTTTATCGTTACTAAGTAGTTGTTCAAGTGTTTTTATTTATGTTGGGGTATTTATCTTATGGACAAAAACACATGAGCATTTACATACAACTCGTAAAAACAATACAGGCGGTGACATTTCCATGCCACCGCCTGTTATAAAAAAAGAATTGCGGAAAATTACGCCGCCATTTCCTCTCGAATTTTATTCAAAGCAGACCCTGCACGTACCCAATCAATTTGAGCAGCATTGTAAGTATGCGCCACTTCAAATCGTTCAGAAGTACCATCTGAGTGAGCCAATTCAACGGTCAAGTTTTTGCCTGAAGCCATTTTATTGAAGTCAACGATATTCACTTTATCATCCTGACGTACTTTATCGTAGTCCGCAGTATCGGTGAAAGTCAATGCCAACATTCCTTGTTTTTTCAAGTTCGTTTCGTGAATCCGAGCAAAAGATTTTACAATCACTGCGTGTACACCCAAGAAGCGAGGCTCCATTGCGGCGTGCTCACGAGAAGAACCTTCTCCCAAGTTTTCTTCACCAAAAACAACTGAACCAATACCATTGTCCCGGTAGTAGCTCGCCACATCTGGTGCTTTACCATACTCGCCTGTTTCGAGGTTCAAGATTTTATTTGGCTCACCGTTGAAGGCATTGATTGCTCCGATGTAACAGTTGTTAGAAATATTTTCCAAGTGTCCACGGTATTTCAACCAAGGGCCAGCCATTGAAATGTGGTCAGTCGTACATTTGCCCTGAGCTTTCACCCATACGCGCATGCCCTGTACTTGCTCCTGCGATAATGGTTTGAACGGCTCCAATAATTGCAAGCGGTCAGAACCTTTCGCAACGACTACATTCACACCGCTACCATCTGCGATTGGCGCAGTAAAACCTGCATCTTCTACATCGAAGCCATTTGGTGGTAATTCTGCACCCGTTGGTGGATCTAATTTTACCTGTTCACCGTTTTCATTCGTCAACGTATCCGTCAATGGATTGAAAGTCAAATCGCCCGCAATTGCCATTGCTGTTACAATTTCTGGAGAAGCAACGAAAGCGTGTGTATTTGGATTGCCATCATTTCGCTTCGTAAAGTTACGGTTAAACGAGGTGATGATAGAGTTTTTACGAGAAGGGTCATCGCTATGACGTGCCCACTGACCGATACATGGTCCACAAGCATTCGCCAAAACGACGCCACCCATATCTTCAAAAGCTTTCAACAAACCGTCGCGCTCAACGGTGAAGCGAATTTGCTCAGAACCTGGAGTTACCGTAAATTCTGATTTTACTTTTAAGTTTTTAGCCACCGCTTGTCTCGCCAAAGAAGCTGATCGGTCTAAATCTTCGTAAGAAGAGTTGGTACAAGAACCAATCAAGCCTACTTCTAATTTTTGAGGATAGCCATTTGTTTTCACCGCTTCCGCAAATTTTGAAATTGGCCAAGCCAAATCTGGCGTATAAGGCCCATTTATGTACGGCTCTAAAGTATTCAAGTCAATCTCAATAACTTGATCGAAGTATTTCTCTGGATTTTCGTAACATTCTGCGTCACCTGTTAAGTGTTCGCGTACTTTGTTCGCTGCATCTGCTACATCTGCTCGGTCAGTAATGCGCAAGTAACGCTCCATGGCATCGTCGTAGCCAAAAGTCGAAGTGGTTGCTCCAATTTCTGCGCCCATATTTCCGATAGTTCCTTTTCCAGTACAAGAAAGATTTTTTGCACCTTCTCCGAAATACTCAACGACTGCACCCGTTCCACCTTTTACGCTAAGGATTCCTGCTACTTTCAAAATTACATCTTTGGAAGAAACCCAGCCGCTTAATTTGCCTGTCAACTTCACACCAATTACTTTTGGCATCTTCAATTCCCAAGGCATTCCTGCCATCACATCTACTGCGTCTGCACCACCAACTCCGATTGCCAACATTCCCAAACCAGCACCGTTAGGCGTGTGAGAATCCGTTCCAATCATCATACCACCTGGAAATGCATAGTTTTCCAAAACGATTTGGTGAATGATACCTGCACCTGGTTTCCAGAAGCCAATACCGTATTTGTTAGAGACAGAAGCTAAGAAATCATATACTTCTGAGTTGACATCATTCGCAATTGCCAAATCTTTATCCGCGCCTACTTTTGCCTGAATCAAGTGGTCACAGTGTACCGTCGAAGGTGCTGCTACCCTATCTTTTCCAGCCATCATAAACTGCAACAATGCCATTTGTGCCGTAGCATCTTGCATCGCCACACGGTCAGGTGCGAAGAAAACGTAATCTTTCCCTTTGCCGTATTTTTTCAGTGGTGATTCGGCGTGAAGATGCGCGTAAAGCGTCTTTTCAGTCAGCGTCAACGGACGACCCAGCATTTTTCGAGCAGCTTCTACTTTACCCGGTAGCGACTCGTAATGCGCTTTTATCATGTCAATATCAAAAGCCATGTTGATTGTGATTTTAGTTTAAAAATGGTTTTAAAAAATCAGTTTATACCAAATTTTTTAAATCGGAAAGCAAATGTACTATTTTCAAATAGTTTTTAAAAATGATATTTACAATTAAAATGAGACCATTATGCGATTAGTTGTATTAAAAATAATATCAAAATTATTTTTTTGCGTGTTTTAAAATAAAAATCGGTTTTAAATCGGTTTTTGATTGTATTTAAAAATGAAATTTATTTTTATGAATTTTTATTTGGAAAAATGGTTTTGCTATTTTTTCGCAAAAATACTTATTGTAAAAAATCACAATTGATAATCGCCTTCTTTCAAATGAGAATATGAGCTTTTTAGCATACTCCAATAGGAATAATCAATAATTGAATTAAGCTTCCCGCAATCGATTTCTCGAAACGTAATAAAACAGTCCTGCCATCATCACCAACGCTACACTCATCACCAAAATTAGTAGCGACAAGGTATCTGTATATTGAGCCATCATAAAGACTAAAATGATGAATACCATGTTGACAAAAACCAAAATTGTTGTTGCTTTCATGTGTGAAACCCCTGTGTCAATTAACAAATGATGAATGTGGTTTCGGTCAGGTGAGAGTGGCGACCGACCACTTAATGCACGCGTAATAAAAACCCGCAGCGTATCAAAAAGTGGAAAGATTAAGATACCAAAAGCTACAGCAGGTCCTGCATTAATTTTCCAAGGATGTTGATTTTCTAAAACGTTATTGATTTCGATAAAATTAATAGTCAGAATCGCACAGGCCAATCCAATCAATAATGAACCCGTATCGCCCATGAAAATTTTAGCTGGTGTGTAATTGTATTTCAAAAAGGCAATCACTGCACCCGCTGTGGAGAAGGCGATAATTGCCAAATCGTAGCGTTTAATAAGTAAGAACCAGATGCCTAATGTCCCACAAATCAATGTTGCAATACTTCCTGATAAGCCGTTAATTCCATCAATCAAATTAAAGCCATTGATGATAACAAGAATTGTAAAAATAGTCAGCAGTGCCATGACCCCAAACGGTAATTGCTCAACACCCATAACCCCATGGAAACCAGTAATTTGCACCTCTGCTTTGAAAAATAAAATCGAGGCTGCGAAGATTTGTCCGACCAGTTTTTTATTGGCAGCAACGGGTACAATATCGTCCTTTGCTCCAATCAAAAAGATGATGACAAAAGCACATAAAATGTACTGCATATCTCCACCATATTGCGCAAACGGCGTCCACAACAGAATAGAAAACATCATACCTGCAAAGATAGCAAAGCCACCCAAAGAAGGAGTCACTTCAGTATGTACATGCCGCCCACCGGGGACGTCCACTAAATTCTTAACTTTAGCTACGTGAATCACGGAAGGAATCGCAAAATAGGTCAGCGTAAAAGCAGTAATAAAACTCAATATAACGTCGTAATCGTACATATCATTGGGATATTTAAGTCTTAGTCCCGGTAGAAAAATAGCTCCACTATCTATCAAGTATTTCTTGCGCTCTTATTTTCCACTTTTGAAACAGTCATTATGTATAGATAACTCCTATTTAAAAAGTAAAAACTAAGACCAAAATAACTGTTGCCAGATGGCGGAGTTATTCTTTCACCGTTACTTAGTTTAGTTTTTTAGTGGTGCAAATTTACAACGTGAAATCCATTAAATGACATTATTCTGAAAGAAAACGTGGGATTAGCGGATATTTATATAATAAGGGTAGACCATAAAATGGGTACATTGTGCTTTCTTTTCTTAAATTTGCGCGATTTTTAATAGACCTTCCGTGGATTGTCTTTGCCAGATGACCTAAAGTAAGCCTTACTTTGAACGTAACTTTTACTCTAGAATGAATTTCACAAAGACTAGCAATTAAACAAACATGAAGTCACAAATCAACTTAGAGAAGCTGCCCAAGCACATTGCTATCATTATGGATGGTAACGGTCGGTGGGCAAAAGGTAAAGGGATGCCGCGTGTGTTTGGTCACAAAAGCGGGGTAAAAGCGGTACGGGAAACGACGGAAGCGGCAGCAGAATTAGGTATTGAATATTTGACTTTGTATGCGTTTTCTACGGAAAACTGGAATCGTCCAGCATTAGAGGTGAAGGCATTGATGACGCTTTTAGTGGAAACGATTAAAGGGGAAGTGAAGACTTTGAATAAAAATAATATCCGCTTGAAGGCGATTGGTGACATTTCTAAATTGCCTGGGAAAAGCTACAAAGCGTTATTGAAAGCCATTGATGATACCAAACAGAATACGCGGATGACCTTGGTTCTGGCATTGAACTACAGTGCCAAGTGGGAGATTATTAATGCAGTGAAAGACCTCGCTACACAGGTTGAATCAGGCAAATTGAAAGCGGAAGAGTTGGATGAAATTGTATTTTCGGACGCCCTTGAAACTAAAGATATGCCTGACCCCGAATTATTGATTCGGACGAGTGGAGAAACCCGAATTAGCAATTTTTTGCTTTGGCAAATTGCCTATTCGGAATTATATTTTACGCCAATTCTTTGGCCAGACTTTAGAAAGAACGATTTATTTGAAGCCGTATTGAATTATCAGCAACGGGAAAGACGTTTTGGTAAAACAAGTGAACAAATTAATCCTTAGTGAAAAGAATTCAATAAGACGACGACCCATTATGCTTTTCCTTTTCCTTCTAAAAAACGCAATAAATCGTTCCGTAGCTATGGCTATGGAACGATTTATTGAATTCTTTAGAAGAAAAAAATATGGCGCATTATGGCTAACCTTATTAAATTCTTTTCACTTGATATACAACCAAAACGCTGTTGGGGTAACTCTTTGAAGCGTATTTTACTTAGAAGAAGCTAGAAATGGCTTATAAAGATAAACGTTATATTGAAAGTAATGCTTATTCTATAAACCACTTCTGACTTTTCAAAAAAACTTTAGTGCAATCGTATGAGACAGTTGACTATATTATTAATCATTGCTATTTTTTCTTTTCCCAACTTGATGACGGCGCAAAGCTTGGACAGCATTCCCGTATTGGACTATACCAAGCCGAACGATTTTGAAATTGGCGGCATCAAGGTGACGGGTGCAGAATTTAGTGATGAAAATGCCATCATTTCCATCGCGGGTTTTAAGGTGGGGGACAAAGTGCGGATTCCTGGTGGTGACATTCCACGAGCGATGAAAAACTTGTGGAAATTACGCCTTTTTACTGATATCCAGATTTATAAAGAGAAGGAGTTGGGTGATATCATCTTTTTGGAAATTGCGGTGACAGAACGTCCGCGTTTGAGTCGGCACTCTTATAAAGGGGTCAAAAAAACTTACCACGACGACTTGAATGATGAGGTTAATAAATACTTACTTAAAGGTGGTATCGTTACCGAAAACGTAAAAACCAATGCTTCTAATGGCATCAAAAATTTCTTTATTGATAAAGGATATTACGATGTCAATATCAAGATTGATGAAATTCCAGACTCTGCGCGCGTGAATTCCGTGCGTCTTGTTTTTGATGTAGATAAAGGGGGTAAGGTCAAAATTAAGGATATTACTTTCAGCGGTATAACAATTAAAGAGACGAAATTGCGGAAGTTGATGAAGGAAACGAAGCGACAAAAGGCGTTGTTTTCCAGCTCAAAATTCATCAGTGAATTATACGAAGAAGATAAGCAGAATATCATCAATTATTACAATACCATTGGTTTTAGAGATGCGAATATTACAAATGATAGTATTTGGCGAGACGAAGATGGTAAGATGATGATTCATTTAGACATCTACGAAGGAAATAGATACTACTTTAATAAAATAGAATTTAAAGGGAATTCTATTTACGATACGGAAACATTGGAGCGCGTTTTGGGAATTGAAAAAGGGGAAGTTTACAATCAAGAATTGTTGGAGACTCGCTTGAGCTTTAGTGAAGACGGGCGTGATGTGAGTACTTTATACATGGACAATGGCTACTTATTTTTCCGAGTAGACCCGATTGAAACGTCGATTGTAAATGACTCAATTGATTTGGAAATTCGGATTTATGAAGGAGCGCAAGCGACGATTGACAAAGTAACCATTGCAGGAAATGACCGGACGCATGAGCACGTTATTCGTCGGGAACTGCGGACGATTCCTGGTGCGAAATTTAGTCGTTCGGATATTATTCGCTCGCAACGAGAATTGATTAACTTAGGTTACTTTAATCCAGAAGCCTTGGGTATTAACACACCTGTTAATCCTCAGCGTGGAACCGTGGACATCGAATATACCGTTGAAGAACGACCTTCTGACCAGTTGGAATTATCTGCCGGCTGGGGTGGACGTGGACGTGGAGTGATTGGTACTTTGGGTGTTTCTTTCAACAATTTCTCGATTAGAAATATTTTCAAAAAAGAAGCTTGGTCGCCCTTGCCACAAGGAGATGGTCAGCGATTGTCGCTACGGGCACAGACGAATGGTCGGTTTTTCCAATCTTATAATGCGTCATTTACAGAACCTTGGTTAGGTGGTAAAAAGCCAAATTCATTTACAACGGCGGGTTATTTATCAATCATTACGAATGGATTAGATAAAGGAAGTGATAATTTCGGTAGATTAATTAATGGAGGTATCACGTTGAGTTTGGGTACTCGCTTGAAATGGCCGGATGATAATTTTATTACAACGACTTCTTTGAATTTGCAAAATATTGCGCTACAAAATTACAATGTGACTTTGTTCCGAACGGATGATGGCGAGCAAATTCAGGATGGTACTTATCACAACTTTAGCATCAATCAAACGATTGCGCGAAGTACGGTTAACAATCCATTATTTCCAGATGAGGGGTCACGAATTTCTTTGTCTGCACAATTTACTCTACCCTATTCTTTATTCAACAACAAAGATTACCAAGCGCTTACACCACAAGATCGGTTCAAGTGGTTGGAGTACCACAAATGGCGCGTGGACGCGGAATGGTACACGACTTTGGTGGGTAAATTGGTCTTGAAAACTGCGGCTAAATTTGGCTTCATTGGTTCTTACAATAAAGATATTGGCTTGGTGCCATTTGAGCGTTTCCAATTGGGTGGTGATGGTTTGAACAACCAACAGTTAGGTTTCTATACAGGAACGGATATTATTTCTTTGCGAGGTTATGACCCTTCTGATTTGGAAAACAACCGTTTGAATGAAAACTCAGCAAGTAGTGAAGTCGTGGCAACACCAATCTTTAATAAATTAACGGTGGAGTTGCGATATCCAATTTCAACCAATCCAAACTCAACAATTTATGTCCTCGCTTTTGCACAAGGGGGTAATGCTTGGAGGAACGCGAAAGACTTTAATCCTTTTGACCTGAAACGGTCTGTCGGTGGTGGTCTTCGGGTATTCTTACCGATGTTTGGACTGCTTGGATTTGACTACGGAATTGGTTTGGATAAATATACTTTTGATGACCAATTGGGAGATGTACCAGTAACGGGTATCGGAAATATGGCAAGATTTAGTATTATCCTTGGTTTTGAACCTGAGTAATCTATGGTTTAATTATTGAATAGCTTCATGGTTGGAGCTTCGACATTTTAAAATATTTCAAATAAAAAAGGGCAGCGGATAATTTCGCTGCCCTTTTTTATTTGGTTTTTAATAAGGGCGTTTGAGGGACAAAAATGGTTTTGTAAAAACGGTTTTTGTCCCTCACTGTGTGTTTTAAGCTAAAAACCGAAAACCTACTCCACGTACGGTCTCAATCTTTACCGACTCATCTTCTTGAAAATACTTCCGCAAACGGCTAATAAAAACGTCCATACTGCGGCCTAAAAAATAATCATTCTCCCCCCAAACTTCAATCAAAATGCTTTCGCGGCGAATGAGTTGATTGCGGTTTTGAAAAAGGAAATTTAAGAGAATACCTTCTTTTTCTGTCAATTGATGCGTTTTAGTTGGCGTCGTCAAGGTCAATTCTTCAAAATCAAATTGAATCTGTCCAATCTGAATCGGTTCTTTACTTTGTTCAGGAGAAACTCTTTTTAGAATATTTTGAATGCGCAACACCAATTCATCCGCTTCAAAAGGCTTGACGATGTAATCATCTGCCCCCAGTTTCAAGCCCTCCATTCTATCCTCTTTTAATTTTTTAGCCGTTAAAAATAAAAAAGGCAATTTGGAATTGATGCCTTTGATTTTTTTTGCTAGAGTAAAACCATCCATTTTCGGCATCATTACATCTAAAATGCAGATGTCAAATTTCTGTTTCTGAAAACTCTTCCAGGCTTCTTCACCATCTTTTGCCCAAGTGACGTCAAAGTCATTGAATTCTAAGAATTGTTGAAAAACACTACCAAGGTCAAGGTCGTCTTCGGCTAATAAAATTTTTTGCATTGTCAATTGAGTATCGTACAACAAAAATTTCTTAAATTTCCAATAGGGGAATGTAAGAGATACAAATGGTTTTGCAAAAATCATTTGTATCCCTAAAAATCTTTCCCCACGCTGCCGCAGGCAGCGCGCAGCGTTTTTATTGGAGGGAGAAAAATTATAATTTTCTCGCTCCAGAAAAATCAGAGAAAATCTTGTTATAGTGTATTGAGTATTTTTTTCGAAATCGTTCAAAGGTAGAAGAAATATTAGAACCATTACAAACAAAATAGATAATTGTTGATTTACATTTTTAATCCATTACTTTTGTTTAACAAATTTTAAAACTTCCATAAAAATGCAAAAGCAACCACCCGTTTACAAAGAAAAAGGAATCACTGGACAAGGATTTGAATTGGTTAGAAATCCACTCAAATTTGCGGTGGAACAAACCAAGATTCTCGGCGATTTTTTTAAAGTTCCTTTCTTCTTTCGGAAAGTATATGTGACGACTAATCTTGAAGCCATCCGCCACGTTTTGCAAGTCAATCAAAAAAACTATCAAAAAAGTCCAGCTTACAAACAATTGAAACTTGCTTTGGGCAACGGCTTAGTAACTAGTGAAGGTGATTTTTGGCGAAAGCAACGGCGTATGGCACAGCCCGCTTTTTACAAAACGCAGCTCAACGAATTATTTGAAAAAATGACGGGCGTCGCGGAAGATTTTTGCGAAGAACTAGAGGAAAAACGAGGACAAAAAGAATCCTTTGACATCGCACCAGAAATGATGCAAGTTACTTCTGACATTGTTTTGAAAGCCTTATTTAGTACCTTCCGCGAGCAAGATAAAGAGGAAATGGCGCAAACGATGCATTTCACCCAAGAACACATCATGCGCCGAACGGTTAGCCCTTGGACAATTCCTCTTGGCTATTTGAATGGGCGCGAAAAACGCTTCAAAGCTGCGATGGAAGACTTTAATAAAACGATTTATAACCTCATTGATGAACGACTAAACAGCCCCAATCCACCGACTGATTTATTGACGATGCTTGTCCAAACTCGGGACGAAGAAACGGGTTTAGGCATGAATAATCAACAACTCCGCGATGAAGCTATTACCATGTATTCCGCAGGGCATGAGACTTCCGCCAATGCCTTGAATTGGACATTGATGGCACTGGCAAAAGAGCCTAAAATTGTTGCGAAAATGCGGGCAGAAATTAAAGCAGTCATTGGAGATAAAACGCCAATTTTCAACGATTTGAGGCAATTGCAGTACGTTCGGCAAGTGATTGAAGAAGGGATGCGCCTCTATCCGCCTGCTTATGCTTTGGGAAGAGAATCATTGAGTGAAGATGAAATTTTGGGCTATAAAATCCCGAAAAAATCCATCATTCTAGTGAGTATTTATGCTTTACAACGCGATGCTAAATATTATCCGAACCCCAATAAATTTGACCCAGAAAGATTTTCTCCAGCCGAAGTTAAGAAGCGTCCGAAATTAGCATATATGCCTTTTGGTGCTGGACCGCGTATGTGCATTGGCAATCATTTCGCAATGATGGAAATGCAGTTGCTTTTAACTTTAATGATTAGACGATTTGATTTTGTTCTGGATGAGAAATATCCAATTGAGAAAGATGCGTTGATAACGTTGAAGCCGAAGGAGGGGATACGGATGTGGGTGAAATAAGTTTGATTTGTCATTCCTCCACTTCGGTCGGAATGACAAAAGAGTCAAAATGACAAATTTATTTAATCGTTACCCGCGTACCCAACGAAAGCGACAACGTATAGAATTTATCCTTAAATGGTTTCAATCCATTTTTAGACAAATAATGCTGATAATTCGGCTGTGCAAAAATACTCCAACGACTCCCCACAGAACGCTCAATGCCTAAACCAAATTGAGCGGTGAGGTAACTATTTTCTCGTAAATTTCCACCTGCCAAGATACCCGTTGGAAATTCTGTTTTGTTCTTCAAAGACTTATCAGGTTCGCCACCCGGAGGTGCTAATGGTGCTGGTGCAACCAATGCTGCACGAGTTTCACTAATCTGATAAACTGGCGTAAGTAACAAATTAATCGACACCCCTGACGATACATAAACTCGCCACTTTGGACGGTCAATTACGAAATACTGAACGTTAATAGGAATTTGTAAAATATCTAACTGAATGTCTTGAAAAAATTCACTTTCTAGCACATTTCTATCATTATTTGGATTAAATTGGTTGATGAAATTCGGTGGATAACTTTTATGATTGTAAATACCGCCCGTTTCAAAACCCCACTTTCCACGTTTGAACCCTCCTAAAATACCCCCTCCGTAGCCTAAGCCTAAAGTAGTATCTTGCGAAGACCCCAATTCTTCATTGTATGGAGAAAAAATATAATTTGCTTCAAAATTTCCAACCATACTAAATTGAATCGACACCTTCTCTTTATCTGCTACTAAAATCATTGACGGCAAGACATGATTGAAATTCAATAATTCCACTTTTGGTAAGTCTAATAATTCTAAAGCTGCTTGCATTTCTCTTGTTGCATTTTCATTCTTATCTTTGGACAACGATGCTTGAAATGATTTTCCTTTTTTCGATCCTATGTATATGATATTGGAATTATTGGAAGCAATTTCTTTTTTGATAGTTGGCAACTCCGCAGGAATAGTTTGCGGCGTTCTTACAGGTGGGGAAACGGTATTTTGCCAAGTATTCGGCGATACATTTCCAGCCATTAATTGCTTCGTTTCTGTATTTTGTTCCGCATTTAAGTTATCATTATCTGCGATTGGAATACTTTGATTGGTTGCTCTTTTTCCTTCATTTTCAAACGCATCTTTTCCCTTGTTTTGAATCGCGTTTTTCTCACTTTCATTATTAAATAATGGCGTTTTGTTATCACTATTATTTTTAAAGATTTCAAAATTAAATACTTTTAACTCCTCAAATTTATTTGTCCCAAAAGGTAAGAAATTAATCATCGTAAAAATAAAAAGCAGCATCAACGCCAACTCTAATACCTTGTATTTATACAGTTTTCGGCGAAGAGAAAATTCCTCTTCCAGCCGTTCTGCCATGACTTCCCAGTGAGATTTTTGATATGGAGCTTCGTAATTATCCAAAGATTGTCGAGCAAGGTCGTCAATTTGTGCATCCTCAATACCCTCTTCCACTGTCATTTTCTCTTGCAAGGCATCCCAACTTGACGGGTCAAAATCCACCTCCAAACTAGCTAACCCTGCTAACACCATACTATCCAACAGCGCGTCGTCCGTTGGGGTAGCGTCTGCCTGTTCGGCTGCTTCCAACTGCTCAGCAAAGTCAGCCCAATCTGCCGGTTGCGGCACATTTTCTAACCCTTCCAAAGCGGCTCTTATCTGTTCGTCAAAATTATTTCTTCCGGTTTTCATAATCCTTATTCCGTGCAATCAATGCTTCTTTAAGTTTCAATCTCGCCTTCACCAAATTGGAGCGCGAGGTACTTTCCGTGATGCCGAGCAAATCGGCAATTTCCTTGTGTGCGTAGCCTTCGATGATGTACAAATTGAACACCGTCCGATAAGCAGGAGACAACTCTTGTACCGATTCTAAGATTTCCTCCGCAGTCATCTGACTAACAGCCGACGGGTCTTTAGTACTCAAGTCGTAAGCGTGGTCAATATCTTCGGTTCGGCGGCGTACATTTTTCCGATAGAAATCAATGGCAGTATTGACCATAATTCGGCGAATCCATGCAGACAATGACGTCCCTAATTCGTATTTTCCTAAATTTCTAAACACTTTAATAAACCCCTCGTGTAGAATGTCGAGCGCGTCTTCCTTATTATTCGAATATCGCAAACAAACACCCATCATCTTCCCATAAAATTGTTCGTAAACAATTTTTTGCCCCCACTTTTCTTTCCGAATGCAAGCCTTGACAATGTCTGCTTCTTCATAGCCAGTGGATAAAGTGATATTTATTGATTGTTGGTTCATATATTTAAAATAGGCAAGAAATAATTGATTTGGATAGTGTCCAAATATCACTTCTCATTTTTGAGAACGAAAAACGATGCAGAATAGCTGCGATGTGTCGGTAAATATCGGTTAAAATTAGTGGAAGTGAAGTATCTTTTACGCGAATTCACTTTTTTTTAAGATTTCTGGCTGACAAATTTGGGTTTGACAAGATTTAATAATAGTAAAAAATAAGTTCATAACGAAGGCTATGCAAGATTTTTCAAAGGAAAGCTATCGAAAAAATCTTGTCTAAAATTTGTACCTGATTAATTACCACGTGTTATTTTTTCATCAAAAATAATTAACATAGCCAAAATGAATCTTCGGATTGCCAAAATTAATCGGATTCTGTTGTTGACTCCCCACTGCCAAACTTAATCCAAAAAGACCTACACCCGTCTCAAAAGTCAGTCCCAAACCCATTCCATATGGACAATCACTTGCGTCAGCTGTGGTTGTTTTATCTTCCAAATAAGCGAAATCTCCAAAGGCATAAAAATACGAATTTTGTCCTACCAATAGCCGTGTTTCTACGGTCAAAATAGCATAAGAAGTTGCAAATATGGACTCTTCATCAAAGCCCCGCAATAACTTATTTCCGCCTAATCTAAATTGCTCATTCTGATAAATAGCGGCTTCTGAGAAAATAATACCACCACGAATCGCGGTTTTTATCGCCACATTATTTAGGACGGGAAAATATTTTTCAAGACCACCTCTCACTCGAAATTGAAACGTTTTAAGTTGCAAAGAGTCATAAAAACTTTCATCAACTTCCAGAATTTTATTGTTCTCTGGAATATTTTTGAAGCCTGCACCACCACGAAAAAACACGCTCCAACCTTTGCGTGGATTGTAGCGATAATTTAGTTTTTGTAAAGAAAACTCTAACCCGTACGACCGATTACTAACGTCCAGATTATTGGGGGCAATGCCGTTTTTTATCGCTATGGTATCTACTGAAATTAAATTGGAAGACGCATTATTCCAAAACGCTTTGACATAATTTCCACCTTCAAAAAGATATTGTAAACCGACATCAAACGCGACGTCAGTGTAAGTTGTATCGCGTTTGTATTGACTAAAATTAAGGTCTAAACCGAAGGGTAAATCCAGAATGTACGGATAGGCAAACGACAATTCCAACTGCTGCGTCTCTGGGCGAAGTCGCTCAAAAGAGACAAATATTTTTTCACCTAAGCCAAACTGGTTGTGCATTTCTGCGTCGAATGTCCCTGTGAGGAGAAGTTTATCACGCTGTCCTTGCTGCGGATTATTGCCTTGTCCACCGGGCAATATACCGATGAGGAAATCAAAACGACTCGCTTTTTTCTTTTTGACAAAGAGATTAACCGTCGCGTTTTTATCTTCAAAGTTAATCGTCGCGTTGCGGCTTTCTTTTAAAAATGGCAACTCTTGCAGTCGAGATTTTACTTTTAAAATTTTTGCTTTGCTGTAAAGCGAACCTGATTTTAACCCTAAATAGTTCTTTAAATAGGCTTTAGAAATTTTTGCATCACCAACAACATTAACGGTTTCAAAAATAACCAATCGACCTTTATTCATAAAAAGAGTCGCTGAGATTTTACCATTTTTCACCAAAATATTATCCAACCAAACAGAGGCAAAAGGATAGCCGTTATTCTCGGCATATTCGAGCAAACGTTCCTGCATTTTGACGACATCACGATAATTAAAGGGTTTTTTTTGGTACAATTTTTCTCTAAAACCGACTTGTTCTAAAAAAGTATTCTCAACATTTCCATTTGTCATACTTGCCCACTCGTACGTTTTTCCTAAATAAAAATGGACGGTAAAAATGCTATCTTGCAAAGTCAAACTATCAATTGATGCCTCTAGATAAGTTTCATTTTGTAATTTCAAAAGCGTCTTTCGCAATTCGTTGATGGCAGAGAGAGAATCTCGGGGTTCGAGGTCAATATTTAGTTTGTTTTCAAAATTGGAAGGTGTCTCCTGCAACCAATTTATCGACAATTCATAATTTTCAAAAAGCGGTTTTTTATAGTTTTTAACAAAATTGATGATTTCACCACTAAAAATAGATTGGCTATGCAAGCTCGGTGAAAACCATTGCATTAATAAAAAATAGCTAAGAATTTTTATGAAAATTATCTTTTTCAATTGTGGAAATTGTTTCAAAACCAGCTCCAATAATTAGACTTGTTCCCAATATAAAGATAGTCATTTGAAAATATCTAACGTTCAACTAACTACTTTTATATCGAGAACAAGTCTATGGAAACGTCACCAAAGTATAACAATTTGGACAGATGGAAAGATTCTAACAAAATCAAAAGTTTTCAATCTTTTAAAACGTTGTATCTTGTAGCTTGATTTAACTATTATTTCATTAAAAATAAAAACGTATGAACTTACGCTCAAATTTTTTACTCTTATTGTTTTGTTTGTCTGCCAACTTCATTTATGCACAAACTTTTGCAGATTTGATTGTAGAGGGCGACCGATTTTATGAAGCGAAAGATTACATAGCTTCCCTAAATTCTTACGAGCGTGCTTTTGAATTAAATGACGCTCCTGAAACAGGAAATTACTACAATGCTGCTTGTACTGCTGCCCTCGCAAAAGAAAACGAGAAGGCACTTAATTTTTTAACGAAAGCAATTGATACGGGTTGGACGAGTTTGAAATGGATGCTCAATGATGCTGATTTGGCGAGCTTACATGCCGAACCTCGTTGGCAAAAACAAGTTGACCGACTCACGAAAATCAAGGAAGAATTGGAGAAAGATATGAATAAGTCGCTGATGGCGGAATTGGAAATTATTCGGGAAAAAGACCAGCGTTATAGAGGACAAATGCGCGGGTTTTCTGACCGATACGGTTGGAGTTCGCCACAAGTGGACTCGTTGTGGGTATTGCAAGCACCATTTGATTCTTTGAATACGCTCCGAGTTATAGAAATTATAGAAGAGTATGGCTATCCTGGAAAAACGTTGGTAGGCGACCAAGCAAGTTCTACGTTTCTAGTGATTCAGCACGCAGATCTTGAAGTTCAAGAGAAATATTTGCCTATTTTGGTAAAGGCAGCGGAAGCAGGTGAACTCCAATATGCTTCTTTAGCTTTGTTGATTGACAGAGTGAATATGCGGAACAATAAGCCACAAATTTACGGTTCGCAATTGCAACGAAATGAAGAGACTGGCGGTTGGATATTTTATTCTATCGAAGATGAAAAGAATGTAAATAAGCGACGCGAGAAAGTCGGTTTGGGACCTTTGGAAGATTATGCACAACGATTCGGTTTAGACTATACCGTTCCTAAAGAGTAAGATGGTGAATGGTTTTCGGTGCATAAAAGCTCAAGACAATAAAAAAGGCGATACAGTTAAACTGCATCGCCTTTTTTATCGCGAAGAATTATTAATTGCTAATTATTAATTGCTAATTCTTCATTGTTAATTGTACAACTTAGTTACCAATTTTGTACAAAGCACCAGTATTTACATTTGGCTTAACAACTGCACGACGGTTTTCTGAACGACCTTCTTTGGTATCGTTAGAAGTAGCAGGCTCAGCATCGCCACGACCTGCAACAGTCAATTGAGAAGGACTTACACCTTTTTTTACCAAACGCTTAACAACGCGCATTGCACGGTCAACGCTTAAGTCCCAATTGTCACGACTTCCAGAAACAAATTTCTTGTCATCTGTGTGTCCTTCAATCAACAACGACATATTCGGGTTGTTTTTCATCGTTTCCGCCAAATTGTCAATAGCAGTACGTGCATCTTTGTTCAATCGAGTAGAACCACTACCGTAGTTTACAGGATTTTCCAAAGAAACAACCATAGAACCGTTTTTCTCTGTCAAACCCAAGCTACCAGTTACGGCGAAAGCATCTTTTACTTGTTTTTTAACAGCCATAACTTCTGCTTCTTTCGCGCTCAATGCAGCTTTAGCAGCAGCAGATTCGCTTTTAGCAGTAGACAAATCAGACTCTAAAGTCGTGATACGACCTTCAAAATCAGATTTTTGAGCAGCCATGTCAGTTTCTAATTGAGCGATTTTCTCGTCCAATTCTTGTACTTTTTTCTGGCTAGAAGCCAAGGATTCAGCTATTGCACCCTTTTCGTTCATTAATTCTTCAAATTTCTTCTTAGAAACACATGATGACATCATGAATGTTGCTGCGCAGAACAATAGGAAAAATCTAAGTGTAGTAAATTGCATGTTAATGATTTAATTAAATTTAACAATAATTATTCGATTCGTTTTATTTAGCTTAAAAGAACCTATTCTTAACAAAAGGTGATGAAACCACTTTTTGTTTAGTGGGCAAAGGTAGAAAATGAACTTATATTTTAGTAATTAGTTGTTAAATAGTTATTTTTAAAATAAAATTTGGTTCATGTGAGTTGTTTTTATGAGTATTTTTAGGGAGTAAGTGCTAAAGTTTGGTTGCTTTAAAATTTGGTCTTTTGACAAAATGCTTTTCTTTTGTCTACATTTGCCGTTGTTTCAAAAACACTAAATTTAAAAAAATGGCTGGAATCTATCTTCATATTCCTTTCTGCAAACAGGCTTGCCACTATTGCAACTTTCATTTTTCGACGTCGCTACAGCGCAAGTCGGAGATGGTTGATTCTGTTTTGAAAGAACTGGTATTGCAAAAAGATTATTTACAAGGAGAAACTATTGAAACAATTTATTTTGGTGGTGGTACGCCTTCATTACTTTCCCCGAAAGAGTTGAATCTTATTTTTGAAAAGATTAATCAACACTATATTTTAGGTAACGATATTGAAATCACACTCGAAGCCAATCCAGATGATTTAACAGCGCAAAAATTAGCTACTTTGGCATCCTCGCCTGTTAATCGATTAAGCATCGGAATTCAATCTTTTTTTGAGAAAGATTTAAAATTCATGAATAGGGCGCACAACGCGGAAGAAGCTAAAGTCTGTGTTCAAAATGCAAAGAACGCAGGGTTTGATAATTTAACAGTTGATTTAATTTATGGTTCACCAACAACTTCAATGGCAAATTGGCGAACAAATTTGCAGACGGTTTTTGATTTGAAAATTTCACATATTTCTTGTTATTGTTTGACCGTCGAACCTAAAACGGCATTAGATCATTTTGTAAAAACGGGAAAAGCAGAGCCCGTGGATGAGGAACAAGCGGCACAGCAGTTTGACATCTTGGTAGATGAAATGGAAAAGCATGGCTATGACCATTATGAAATCTCGAATTTTGCTTTCCCTGATTGTTATTCTAAACACAATTCAAGTTATTGGTTAGGTGAAAAGTATTTGGGAATTGGTCCATCTGCGCATTCATTTAATGGTATTTCCCGACAGTGGAATGTGGCAAATAATGCAAAATACATGACGGCTTTAGCAGAAGGGAATTTATCATTTGAAAAAGAAACCCTTACGCCAACGCAGCAATATGATGAGTATGTGATGACTTCCTTGCGAACAATTTGGGGCTGTGAATTGCAAAGATTAGCTGGTTTTGATAAAAAATTTGAAAGTTATTTTTTAAAAAATGTCCGACCTTTTTTGAAAGATGAAGTTGTTTTTGAGAAAAATGGATTTTATTTTTTAACAAAAAAAGGAAAATTATTGGCAGACAAAATTTCAATGGAATTATTTTTTGAAGAAAACTAAGGCTATTTCATTTTTGAGATACTAACAATTTATTTGTGAAGCATTGCCATGGAAATTACAATTTTTCGTAAAAAAACGTCATATTTGACATGGAAACCCATTTAAAAATGAGACTATTCGCTTATGAAAAAAATCTTAGTAATTGAGGATAGCTTGGATGTTCAGGAAAATATTCAGGAGCTTTTGGAATTATCTGGTTACGAAGTTTCGGTAGCTGATAACGGTAAAGATGGTAAAGAAAAAGCCATTTTAGAGCAGCCTGATTTGATTTTGTGTGATGTGATGATGCCCATCTTAGATGGCTTTAGGGTGTTGCGTATTTTAAGTAAAAATCCAAAGACCGCAGATATTCCCTTTATTTTTTTGACGGCAAAAGTGGAGATTGCAGACATGCGAAAAGGCATGAATTTGGGCGCGGATGATTATATCATGAAGCCTTTTGATGATATAGAATTATTAGATGCGATAGAGTTGCGTTTGAAAAAAAGTGAGCGTTTGAAAAAGTCATTTGATAAGGATTCTAGCCAAGGAGTGATGCCGTTTTTTAAAGAGGTGAAGGAATATGAAGGATTTGAAAAATTGACAAAAAATAAAGAAATTAGACGTTATAGAAAGCGGGATATTCTATTTGAAGAAAATGAATACCCAAAGCAATTATTTTTCATCAATCAAGGTCGCATCAAGACTTATAAATCTAATTCTTTTGGGAAAGAATTAATTATTGAAATTTTTAAGAAAGGGGATTTCTTGGGCTTTATTCCGTTGATTCAAGAGGGTAGATATACGGAATCTGCCGCTGCGATGGAAGACTGTGAAATAGCAATTATTCCCAAAGTAGAATTTTTTACACTCCTCCGTAGCAATACTAATGTAACCGCCCAACTGATTAAAATGCTTGCTAATAATGTTGTTGAAAAAGAAACACAATTGCTGAGTATTGCCTACGATTCAGTGCGCCGAAAAGTAGCGGATGCCCTACTCCAACTCGCAACGGATTATGATAAGAATGGACACGCAGAATTTAGTATTTTGCGAGAAGATTTGGCAAATATGGTTGGTACTGCGAAAGAAACAGTTATTCGAACATTATCGGAATTTAAGGAGGATGGATTGATAAATTTGAAGGGAAGTAGAGTCACAATTTTGGATAAAGAAGAATTGATGGATATGCCTTATTAAAATGTGCAATTAGCAATCTGCAATTAAAATATAACGTAATTGCACATTGCACATTGCTTACAAATTCATACTCTGCTTAAAATCTTTCGCCAACAACAACCGCAGATTTTCCAAAACAATCTCACCCATATTTTTACATTTCAAAAATACATCATTTTGATGATGCGCAGATAATTCTTTTGCCAACTGCGTGACTTTATCAGGTGAGGAAATATTATCCTTGACCATTACATCAAACAACTCGCGAACTTTAATCTCCGAATTTTTTATCCGCGCTGTAATCATGCTTCGTTCCTCCAATTGATACTGCCGAACCGTCTTTTCATTCATGTGTTCGATGCCCAGAAAAATGATAGGATTATTCTCCTTAAAATACTGTGGCAAATAAAAATTTTTACGCCCTTCGTAAGATTGTTGGTCAAAGTCAATCGCTCGAATTCGGTATTGATAACCTTCAATATCAGGCGTAATATCAACTACATAATTATAAGAACGCATATCGCCAAGCAAACGCACAAAACAGCGTTCATTAAATTTTACAAATTCCTTAGAAATCCGCGTTTTTTCAAAACTGGAGACTTCTAAGTGGTCGCGCATAAAATCATCGCCCGGAATGCCCGCGATGTGTTCTTCAATCAAAGTCGTTCCATCGACTAAATAAGTGACCTGCTCAGGGGCGAGTAAGCCTTCCAATTCGAGTCCGTACACTCGAGATGCGTCCGCTCGTTTGACATAAAAATGGTCATAATTGTCATTCAGTCGATTGATGATGCGAATGCGGAAAGGCTTAGAATTTCCAAACTGGCAAAAATCAATGCGTGCGACGGTCAAATGTTCTAAAACCGAGATGTCGCCGTCTGTTTTGAGTAAAGAGTAGACGCGAGTCAAGGCATCATAAATATCTTCTTGATGGCTGCCTTCGTAATGCGCGGTTTCCCAGAAAGTATCTTCACCCGCCTGATTGTACAAAGTCGTAGTGACGTGATAACGAAGCAAATCATCGTACTGAATCGGCAAACTCACCTTTCGATTGTGCTTGTCCAAATAGTCCTCCAACTCCTTTTTGATGGGAAACGTCGTTTTTTTCTTGGATGGTTTATTCATGGTGCTTTTTTAAAAAAAAATTATAGCATTAAATAATCGACACTTTTAACGGTCAATATTTTTTGTTTAGGGAATTTAAATAATTCCTTAGTAACGGTAAAATAATGAGTCCGCCAACTAACAACGTTTATTTTGTTCTTTTTCTCCACTTCGGTCGAAAGGACAAAAGATGTTTACTTTTTAAATAGGAATTATCTCTACATAATGGCTGTTTCAAAAGTGGAAAATAAGGACAAAAGAAATACTTGGTAGTTGGCGGAGTTATTTTTTTACCGTTACTTAGTCCATCACGCCGCTTCGTTTCTTTTTATAATAATTGACGCCTGCGCCATACACCCAACCTTCCTTACCTTTTTTCGTCCGAACTTTGACCCAAGGCTCTTTTGCAACTTCATAACCAAGGTTGATTTCATATAAAGAATCGGTCACTTCATTCATGAAAAAAACTTTAGAAAATAAGGACAACTCTGCAATAACATCCGCTTTTAACTCAGGGCTTCTGCGCATCTTTAGATTGTTAATCGTAATATAAAGACTACTGTAATCATTGGCAATAACACTTGATGGCGTAAGTATAGGATTGGTCGTCACGAGAGTGTCAGCACGGACAGGAATGAGGGCGACCACCGTATCAACTGGGTTAGAAGTCAATGCATTCTCTGCTGGTTCTGAGTCTTCATGTACGATGCGGCTACTGCATTTGGGTATCGTCCATGCCAAAAAACTGATGAAAAATACACCGATAATTAAGAATTCAACCTTAGGTAATATACCTGCTTTTCTCTTAGTCATGCTTGACTTGCTTTTGTTTAGGAATTTAGAAATTTATTTATTTCCAACTCTCTTATATATTTTGCGAAGTGAATTTCGCTTTTTTTGAATTTCCAAATATAGAATTTTCTTTTTAAATATAATAAATCTAGTACCAAAAGCAATTTTTTACCCTGTTTTAGAGCGGGAGATTTAAAAAATCTCGCGCTGAGTAATACAAATGCGCGCCGCCGCAGGTGTCGCGTCGCGGGTTGGACTATTGAGGAGCGAAAATAGTTTTTCAAAAAACGTTTTCGACCCTTAAGTTTCCTTTGTTAAAATGTCAAAATAACTACTTAGGAATGCGAATTAAATAAGTGTATATTCTTGGGAGAGCGGTTCTATTCTCCGTTTTTACGTTCCTTACACAGGTTATTTTTTTAAATTCCTTTTCAATTTCCCACCCTTTCTCCTCTTTTTTTTGCAAAATTGCACCCTTAATGAAGTTCAGCTGTTTATAGTAGTATATTTCATCAAAATACTTCAGACCTAATTTTCTATAAAATAAAACCTAATAAAATGTCAAACGCAGTATTTCAAGTACCATTCCCAGAAAATGAACCGGTATTATCCTACGCACCAGGTTCTGCTGAACGAGCAGAATTGCAGGCAACCGTCAAAAAAATGAAGGCTACAAAAGTCGCTATTCCAATGACGATTGGTGGAAAAAAAATAACGACTAAAAATAAAGTATCTATCCATCCTCCGTATGAAATTGCTCATAATTTGGGACATTTCTACATGGGCGATAGCAGTCACGTTAAAAAAGCAATTGATGCGGCATTGGCAGCAAAAGAAGGTTGGGAAAACATGGCTTATGCAGACCGTGCTGCGATTTTCTTGAAAGCCGCTGATTTATTGGCTGGTCCATATCGCGCAAGAATGAATGCAGCGACAATGTTGGGGCAGTCCAAAAATGCATTTCAGGCAGAGATTGACGCCGTTTGTGAATTTTGTGATTTCTTGCGTTTCAATGCAGAATTTGCAAACCAAGTTTATGCAGAGCAACCAGTAAGTGCGCCAGGTATTTGGAATCGTTTAGAGTTCCGAGCATTAGAGGGCTTTATTTTTGCGATTACGCCGTTTAACTTTACCTCGATTGCAGGTAATTTATGTGCGGCACCCGCTTTGATGGGCAACACGATTGTTTGGAAACCAGCTGAAACGCAAATCTACTCGGCAGAGGTGATTATGGAAGTTTTTGAAGAAGCAGGTTTGCCTCCAGGAGTTATTAATTTAGTGTTTTGTGATGGACCAGAAGCAGGAGAAGTCGTGTTCAATCACCCAGATTTTGCAGGTTTACACTTTACAGGAAGTACGGGCGTTTTCCAACATTTATGGAAGACTATCGGTCAAAATATTAGCAAATACAAAACTTATCCACGCATCGTTGGAGAGACTGGTGGAAAAGACTTCGTGGTTGTACACAAGTCAGCAGATGCGAAGGTAGTAGCGACTGCATTAATTCGGGGTTCTTTTGAATTTCAAGGTCAAAAATGTTCAGCAGCATCGCGGGCATATGTTCCTAAGAGTTTGTGGAAAGCGGTTTCTAAGCACATGGAAAAAGATTTGAAATCTATCAAAACTGGTTCGCCAGAAGATTATACAAACTTTGTGAATGCAGTAATTAGCGAGCAATCTTTCGACAAAATTGCGAACTATATTAAGAAGGCGAAAAAAGACAAAGACGCGGAAGTCATCTTTGGTGGCAAATGCGATAAATCGAAAGGTTACTTCGTAGAACCAACGGTAATTTTGGCGAAAAAGCCAGATTATACAACGATGTGCGAAGAAATCTTTGGACCTGTCTTGACCATTTATGTTTATGAAGATAAAAAATGGGAAGACATTTTGAAAATCGTTGATACCACTTCACCTTATGCATTGACAGGGGCGATTTTTGCAAAAGAAAGAACGGTTATCAACGAAGCGGCTTATGCTTTGCGCAATGCTGCTGGTAACTTCTACATCAATGACAAACCAACTGGAGCAGTCGTTGGGCAGCAGCCATTTGGTGGTGGTCGAGCTTCGGGTACGAATGACAAGGCAGGTTCTATTTTGAATCTGTACCGATGGGTTTCGCCACGAACGATTAAGGAAACTTTTGTACCAGCTACGGATTACCGCTACCCGTTTTTGGAATCAGATAAGTAAATAATAATGTACGGTTGACGGCGCATGGCGCACGATACTTCATAACTGTTTAATACATTCGGCGTTCAAGACTTTTGAGTTTTGGACGCCGATTTTTTTTTTAAAAAACTCCTGAAATTCTTTTTACAATTTTTAAAATTGCTTTTTTCTTTATAAGCTGGTGGAGCTTATTTTTTCATTAAATTGAAAGAAGGAAAGTTTGAACAGTTAGATGTAAAAC